>DITM01000014.1 GCA_002422845.1 Candidatus Paracaedibacteraceae bacterium UBA6184 | reverse complement strand
CATCGCCCCAGTCAAAACTTAGAATCGACTCCTCTTCTGCCGCAGCAAGAGAAGAATAAACTTGTTGTCCAACAAAGAAAACAATTTTATAATATCTATCTACGCTATTAACAGCGCAAGCATAAATATTGAACCAATTTTGTGGAAGTGTAATTTCTGTTAAGTCCCAAACGCCAAGAGCGTACTGGTTATAATACGGATTATAACTTACAAGAGATTGCCACAAAACGGGAAATAATTCATTTTTACTCCACGACCACGTTCCAGCGGCACCAACTCGATAAAACATCGCATATCTTCGATCCGCAGCCAACAATTCCTGCGCATAACTATCAGAGTGTGTAAATGTGTTATCTTCGTCACAAAGTACGCCCTCGTCGAATTTCGGTTTTTTATCGTCTACGGTTGAACTATTGAGAACATAACTTCCAATTCCAAATCCAGATCTAACAAATGCTCCCTTACTGAAATGTAAGTGTGTGTGTGTTGCCCAATCCATAACCATGCCATGTCGTTCATCACACAGTACGCCTTGCGAAGGAGTTGGAACTGTATCGTAAAGAACAAACGCAATTGGACACGTTACAGAAAAATCCCAAAAGTCATGAGAAACAGTTGCAACATTTGATGCATTAAAATAAAAGAAATATGTATCTGACGTGTCGGCATGGGCCACGCTCGTAACCGCCGCAGTTAAGTGATACCTTACGCCCTTGATCCAATAATAGCAAGTACTTAGCGCGCCAAGAAAATTGGGGGTGATTGTAAATTGTCGAGTCCCTGAATCATAAGTTAATGTTGATGTCGTTCTGTTTTCAAATCCAGTTGGTTCTTTTGAGGCACTAACAATGTTTGTAAACTGAGTTGAAACTACCTCTAAAGAATTAACACGATCTTCAACTTCGTCAATTGCTTCTTGTACATCAATTGCGACGAGTCCGCTATCGCCATTATCGAAACTAATTGCAGTTGCGGGATGTGATCCGGCATCGCTTAGTCCGGTTAACCCACTATGATCAGTAATAACAACTATTCCTGAAACTTGATCGTCTAAGTAGTTTATAGCATCTTGCACATTTGTGTCTGAAATCGTACCGTATGGAGTATTTGTGATTGAGTCTGCTGGGTGTGTGTCTGCATCGTCACGATCAGTTGTATCATTGTGTTTGACAATGATGCCGCTAGTAGGTGCCATGTCCTCAACAACCGATGTTAATGACTTACGCTGGGTTTGTTTTTTGTTTTCCGGGTTTGCATATACGACGGCATAGCGCACATCGCCACTACATGAAAATGTGTGACCATATGTTGTTCCGGTAAATTTGATATATAGTCTCTTGTCCCGTATCTCTAAATTGGTTTGTGCGTCTTCAGTCTCAGTATCAATATGAATTGCATCAAATGATGTGTGTAGCGAAAATTCGCCAGCGCTTGTGCGTGTTAAAGTGGCCTTAATTTTGCGCGATGTGTGCTTTCCAACATAACTTGGTGTAGCACTACCCACAATAACAACAGATGCCAAAATATCGAAAACAATTACTATTGGATTTGTATTTATTTTTTGAAGTTCTGGAATATCAAGCAAATAATACGTGAACTCAGTGTTTGCGCCAAGTATATCACCTTGCGTATTCGTAAATCCTTGAATATTAAGGCTTTTAAATTCCATAAAATCTCCCCTGTTAATTATAGTTTTTAATGATTTTTTGCTATAGGCTTAAATTTGATAGTTCATCGTCAACGTTTTTGGGGCCTTTTGCTGTTGCTTGGCTCATGTTTACCTGCTTCATTCCGCCCTCTGGTTCAAACTCGTCAATCTCTTTTGTCTTATCGGCAGGAAGGTCATATTTTAATTCTTCCTCAGCCCTGTCAAAATGAAGCCGAAGGTTTACGATCAAATATTCATAAAAAATATTTTTGTCTTCTTCATTATCCAAAACATTATATCCGTCTAACACCTGTTTTTTAATTCTCTTAAAACTTTCAAAAGCGAGATTTGCACCCGTTCTATCCTCGCCATCAATGAAAAATAGGTTATACTCTTCATCCTTCTTTCTGTTCTCTGTACCGTCACGCTTAATGTTGATTAGTTTGCCCTGATCTGATTCATTGCCCGTTTTGACTTCACTCTCAATATCATTCTCTACTTGTGTAAAATTAGAGTTCTCGTCTTCTAGCTTTTTGTCCCGCTCCACAACACCATCAGCATTATCGCCTTTATTTTGCGCATACATTCGTGGAGACTGCAACAAATTAATAACCGCATTAATAATATGATTTCTAAACGATTTACGCTGCTGAATACTTGTTGTTAGTTTGCGATAATCCTTTTGTAGGGCTGGCATAATTTTAGTAAGAAGATCTTCCAATACATTGATGCCCGTTGAATAATTTGGAATGTCGCCTGATTCGTAAAGATACCGTGGGTTTTTATAAATACCCATCAGTGAGTTTGTAAGAATCATTTGATTAATAATAGACTTCTCTTTATTAATCTTGTAGAAATTTGATTTAGTTTCATTCAACTGTAGTTTTATTAATGCATTATTAACAATCTTAGAAAACTTTTTCTTATCTTCAAGCAGTTTTACAATCTGCTCTTCCGTAAATTTTTCTTTTAGTTTTTCTAAAATAATGCTATTATAATTTGTGGACATGCCGCCATCCTAGTCTTGATTCTTTTTTGACTTTTTGTTCTTTTTCTTGGGTTGATCTTCTGACCCTACAACCTCGGCCTCAACTTCAGGTTCGACTGGTGACTCTACTTCCTCAGTGACCTCTGGCGCAACCTCTTGTACTGGTACGTATTCGTTTGTTTCAACGCCAGTCTCAATAAAAACCCCTTCAGGCTCCGGTGCAACTTCTACAGGGGCCTCAACCTCAACTTCCGGCTCAACAGGAGCATATTCCGTTTCTGGAAAACTTTCCTCGATAATTGGCACTTCTGGCGCAATAACCACAGGTGTCGAAACGGTAACCACTTTTGGCTTCATTTCTTTCTTTTGCTGTGCAACTGATTTTAACATTTCTTTCCTCTCTCGTCTACGTCTAGGATTCATTTTGAATTTCTCCTTTATTAATTACATCACTTAACACTTTTTTTAACTTTTTATACATCTGCTTAATCTTTTTAAACGAAAAACCAAACGTGTCTTTATCATTTTTTGTTTGAAGTGTAATTGTTAAAACGGCATCTTCGATTTTTTCTTCTTCAGTGTTATGTATCCCATTCGGCAGCATTGTAACAATAATAAGGGTGTCTTTTACATGTAAAGTATATTCATAAAAAATGCCAGGCTCTGAGTAATTTTCTAATTCAAACCCGTAATCATTTAACTTTTCGGTGAAAATCTCTTGAAATATCTTATCAAATTCCTGTATGCTTTCAGAATAAAATCTTTGTGGCTTTGATGGCCCAGACAAAAAACTACGCTCTGAAATTTCTGGCTTTAAGTCTTCTAATTTATCAAACTTATCAATTGGTTTTGGTTTTGTTTCATTTTTATTTTGGTTTTGTTTGTTTTTGTTAATAATAATTTTTTTGGCGTTTTGGCGCTCTATTTCTTGTCTTTTTTGTGTGCGACTATTTTCGTATTGACTATAAACATCGAATACGCCCTCGTTTAATCCCTGTGTATATTTTCGCAGCAAAAATGATCCGTTTTGAAACGCCGGTCCCTCCACACCTTGAATCACCGGATCATCAATATCGTAATTAGTCTGCACGGTGTTTAGAACATCGTCGGTGAGTTCCCCGTTAAGGTGTTGCTGGTAGTGTACCAATTCGTGTCCGAAAGACCGTAGAATGTCTTTTAGGTGCCTTCCGTTACAAAATAACCATATACTAGAATTGTCCGGATCAAACATTCCGGTTTTTTGTTTTAGTTGATCCTCTTCTTCTTGTGGGTCAAAATTAATTATAATAATAGGATCTTCTTCAAATCCCATTGTCTGCTTGGCAAAAGCATAAAAATTATTTATACCATCTATATATTTTTGATTATCCAAAATTTATTCTCATGCCCCTATTAAGGCTTCTATATACGTTAAGTAAAAAGACGCCGACCAAACAAACAAATTATTTGTTGTTCCGAAATCAACACCAGTAACATCAACTCCAATATTGTTTTCGCCGTCCGTCATGACAGATGTGCCGTTTAAATTGAAGGTATATTCATAAGCGGTGTCACTATCAATCAACAAAAACGGCGAATCGTTTCTTGTAACAAAATTTATAATCGAGTTATAATTCATCCCAACTTTTCCAGCGTTGTCAGATGCTACGCAACAACAACTAACAAACACCTGTCCGGCAACAATAATTCCAGCAGAGTTCCTGAAAAAGGCATCTGTAATTTCTAATGTTACTGTTTCTGCATCTGCGGATGTCTTAACAACTTTATAAAAATTACTAGGCATTCAAACTCCATAAACGTCCAACACCCATAATTATGTTTTTTTTTCTTTTTTCATTTTGGGGGTTGTTTTTTTGTCGGGTTGCGCTAGAATTACCTTAGAGGACTGATGATATGAACACTAACAGTAGAAACCTTACAAATTTAATAGCGTTTGGAATTGCAGAGTTTAACAAAAACGCTAACTTGTTTGAGGCGTTATCAAATGAAAGTGATTCATATGTTATTTGGCAATTTGTTAAACACATATGTGATAACAACTTTGAGCATTCTAATTTACTAGATATGTTAAACAAAAAGATCGAACGTTTTGATGAAGATCAACTGTCTGAATTCTTGTTGGCAATGGCAGGTGAAGACAATCAAATAATTTGTGAATATTTTGCCCATAAATATTATGCTAAAAAGATAACCAATGTTAGAGTTCATTTGGCAGAGCTTACCTATTTTTTTAATATATTTAAATCAAACAATTTTTTCGGCTCGTATAACTTCCAGTATGTTTATTCAAACAGTCGTTTTTTTACGCGGGAAACAAAGGTTTCTAGCCCTATAGGGTTTTTTGAGCTTTTTGTATATATGGTAGAGAATGATTGTTTAAATAATGCAAAATTTTTGTTGAATAATATTTTGTTTGAATTAGATTCCAATTTTGAATATCGGTTTGGAAAAACCATTTTTGGAAAACAACAAGTATACTGGATGGTTAAGAATATTTTTAGTTATTTGTCTTCGCGCCCAAACAATTTCAATATCTGCGAACTTAAAAATTTGTTAATGCGCGAATTGGATAATATGAATTTTCCTTATTTTTCTGTTGAAACGTCATATTCTGACCAACAAATTATGATTCTCACCAATTCACACAAGGCTTTTATTAGAATTGACCAATTGCCAGTTGAATTAAAAGAAAAATTTCTTGAGTGCTTGACAAATGAAAAACATTACCTATAATGTTTCCTGAATGCGCATCGTGGTGATGTGCATATAATATTTAAAGGAGAATGAATATGTATGAATCTTATGCGTTAAATCGAATTTTTGATGAGTATTTGGCTATGCCGAGCAAACACCCGCTGAGGATTCAGTGGGAAGAACGGGTGAATCATGTAAACCTAAACAATGACCGCTTTATGATACCGCCACAAAATAAGAGCCGAACATACACGGAGAGTGAAATTGTATTTTCTGCACTCGTTCCAGGTGTTCCAAAAGAATCAATTAATGTGCAATATAATGATTCTTCTGTTGAAAATATTGTTATTACGGTTAATGATGCCGCAAAATACTTAAATGGGTGGTCGCGCTCTGCTTCCACCGATGGGGAAAAAACTGTACAAACCGCGCGCACTTACTTTACGCTTACGATGGAAGATAAATTGAAGATCGACTTTAATAAAGATTTTTTGGTAGACCTTAAAGATGGTATTTTGACCATTCACATTCCCTTGAAAAAGAATTCAAAGGAATTTGTGTGGGTTTAAGAAAGTTACTTTAGTGTCTGAAGACAATTTAACTGAAAATCCAGAGCAAATCCTCGAAATACCCCTTTTTGTCGATCAAACCATCCTACACAAGTTAAAAGAAGCAAAAAAAATACCGGACACTAGAAAATTAGTCGTCAGTTTAATTTTTGTGACTCCACAGGGCTATATCTTTTATACGGAACATCAGCAAAGATGCTCAACGACAATTTTTAAGCGGTTTTTGTTCAGTGTTAATGTATATGATGACAATTTTCATAGAAATTTTATGAGGAAATTTCACAAAATCATAAATTTTTGTATTTGGAGACAGCCAACTGCCATTCAGCACATCATGACCATAGACACTGAGAAAAGAAGACAGTTTATCTTCATGATTATGAGTCACAATGCGGCGTCAAGGCGCTATTACAACAATATAAAGGTCAAACCAATATATGAATATTCACAAAAGTTTACAAAACGAACCGCATCTAAGATATTTAAGAGTCTATTTCGATATTTAGCGCTTGATTTCCCCAGAATTTATGCTAAAATACAATTGAGGAGGCGCAAAAAGGAGTTTGACAACTTTTTAAAGTGCGTTAATAAAGAAAATGATAGAGAAAACATCAAAAACCAAAGAAGAAGTACTGGAAGTGTTGCGAAAAAAACCAAAAAATAGCGATATTTCCGATATCTTAAATTTTGACTATGTAACCGTTGAAATGAGAAAAGAAATAATACAAAATTTTCCTTATTTTTTTTCAGATAAGGATCAACCGGACAATATAATATTTTTATTTGACGGATTTGGTTTAGATCAATGTTTTGAGTTGTTTGACACTCTGTTTAAAAGGCTAGAGACAGAGTATGATGATGAAGACTTTGAGTATTATAAAACCGGCGTGTTAATGACACTCGCGTCAAGCAGTTCAAATCGCCATGTATTAAGAATTTTAACAATGATTATAAAATATAATTTCGGCACCATGTCACTTAGGGGCATAATACAGGAAGCCAATATGTTTTATAGGTGCTTAGAGCAAGAACATAAAAACTATATTATGAAACATAATAATAATGATTTCTTCTTTGATTTTGCGGTTGGCCATGAATCCTGATAGGGTTGAAGAGCGCTTTACGCATAGAGATCGGGTAGTTGCCCTCCAACACAAGCAAATTATCGGAGAATATAAATCTCATGGCTGTATCGAGATTTTTTCACTTACCTTTAAGTGTTACATGGAGGACCGTGGGATTATTTTGTTCCCAATAACCAAATATCTATCGGGAAGGCGAAGACCTACGCAAAGAATAGATAATTTTATTTGGATAAATGTGGTATGGTGGCACAAACGAAGAAAATGGATACTGTTTGATAAATTATACCTTGAGAAAAAAATAGCATATAAATTACAAAAATTAACTGGGCGTAATAACATACTTGTTTTGTTTAAAGGTTTGGACGACATCAATAAACCCAAAGAGGCCATTTTTAAATTAATTAAACTTGATACAAAAGAGTCATTTTATACGACCGCCGAGTCTTTTTTTCCGTTTGTTGAATATGGCCAAACCACCATTCCTGAGAATTTTTGGGATATTGTGCCAAGGGCTGATGAAGCAACCGTTAAGAAGTGTGAACGATGGAAACATAGCAAAAAATATCTTGCAAAGCGCAAATTTTTTGTTGAACTTGATTTAGAAAGGGAAGATTACAATGAGCGAAGACGAGAAAGAGTTAAAGATTATTTCGGAAACAAAAACGCTAGAACAACTGATTGAGATGGCTCAATACGGAAGGGCGCAGCATGAAATTTTTGAATCGCTGAAGATGGATCTTTTTACGCAAAAAATTACACGATATTTTAAGATGGTTTTTATTGGCGCTTTTGCCGTGTTTTTGTTTTTTGTTAATACCTCTTTGAACTATAATCTAGAAATGATTTTAAAGATTATATTAATGTTGTTATCTGCTGGCGCGCTAGATTTTATGTTTAAAAATAAGGTTAATGTTGGTGATCTTCAGGCCAGATTGTTTTTGGTGACTATGAGTTCTAATTTGGCCTATTTGAATGATGAATATTTGAAAAACAAAGAAAGCGAGAAGTCTAATGAGTGAATGGAAAGGTATGATTTTAGCGAAGTGTGATGATTTTGGGATTATGTTTGCGCCACGACACCTATTGGAGGAGAATCCAAAGTATCGGCAGATTATCCCTTATGTTGTGTTTCGGGACGGTGACCGTTATGCTTGTTTTCAGCGAGTGAAAGGTCATGAGAAGAGGTTGTCTAACAAGTATACCATTGGTGTTGGTGGTCATATTGACATCAGTGATATGGAATTTGCGGATCAGACATCAGAAGAGTCTACATTACAGACCCTTATTATATTGGCAGCACAGCGGGAAATTTTCGAGGAAACCCTATATGAGGGGGCTTATTTTGAGGATTTCAAACAAATTGGGACAATTGAGAGTTCTGATACGCCTGTAGATTGTGTACATTATGGAGTCGTATTTGAATTAGAACTTTCAAAAGGTGGTCTTAGTATAAGTATGAACGACTTAAAGGAACCCGAAATGATTCTAATTGGCTATAAGACAAAAGAAGAACTGATGGAAATTATTGAAGTGGGTGACGCCTCGCCTGATTCGCCACAGTTAGAGTCTTGGTCGCAAATAGTTGTGAAAAACATCATTTAGAGCAATTTTTTAAAAAAACAAATAATTAGGGTGTGATGGACCAGATTAAAGAACTGATTAATTTATTGAAGGATGTTGAAGTGGAACGAGTAGATTGCGAAAATAAACTTAATGCGTTAAAAGAGCAGGAAAGTTTTTATTTGACACAACTCCGTCTCGCCTTACGGTCCTTTGATACTTCCGCAACGAATTCGAAAAAAGTTGCGAAGACCACTTGACACCTCGCTGACTCTCTGCTATGATACCTAAGTGACTGGCAGATGAGCCAGTAAAGATTCCTGAAAAAGTTGTTGACAAGATCAGCAACCCATGCTAGAATCACTAGGTAATCGAAATTGTCCATTGGGACGGTTTCTAAGTTTTAGACATTGAAATAAGAATAGTTTGGTTGTGAAGAGTGCAATGTTTGCACTGTTTATGTTTGTTGTTGGTATCAACAGATACAAATAATATGTTGATTTACTCAGCAAGTAGGAGTCTATAGTCCCTACTAACAAAAAAATATGTCTTGAAACTTTCATGACTTTGTAACTATCAAATCTAGTTCTGTACGTAGAGGATTAGATTGGTGCTGTATCCCAATAGGCAGAGGACCCGAACTTAAAATTCGGAAAGTGCGAATTCGAGTTTCGCCAGCACCACTCGTGACCATTGTCCAGAGTACTTTGTCGAGTATTGTAGAGAGTGGTTATATTTAATTTTTGTGGGTCGTAGATAAGGGTTATCATGGGAACTTCAGACGGTGTTTTGACTACACCACCTGCGACAATCGCGGGTTAGCATAACGATAGTGCGGAAGTAATTAAACCTTGTCGATTTTATCCACTTCTTATTTAAGAAAGGTGTACAATGAACAGAACATATTTTAATCAAGTTGCTGACAGAACTACTAAACAAGTCTCGGGTATTTTAACAATAGTTTCATGGATGCTTGTATTGGCGATATTCCTTATTGGCACCATGGAACAAAGTTTGGCAAAGAACATCTTAATGATTGTATCTATTTATATTTATGGTGGTATCAACAGTATGAGAGGTGCAATAATAGAGAGGATCTATCATAGTACCGAAAAATTTATCAATAAGTTGAAATAATTTATTTGCGAGCCGCTTGAAGATGGTTATCCTATACTAAAGGGGTTGTCGTAGGTTCAATTCCTACCGGGTCCACAATGGACCTGTAGCTCAGTGGTAGAGTGCCTAAAACATCATCTTCTACTTTGTTCGCAATTATCTATGTGTGGCCTAGTCTAGTAAGGCGTCTGGTTTGGGACCAGAAAATCGCAGGGGCGGAGCCTGCCACATAGACCCACATCTACCTACATTGTATGGAATCGTAGTTTAATGGAGCACTATGGAAGTAATCAATTGCACACTTCCGCTCCCGTTGGTAAAATTGCGCTCTTATGCGTAGATCTTGGTTCAAATCCAAGCGATTCTACAACTCTTTAGTTGCAACTAAGGAATATTCACGCAAAAAAACCGACCCTAACAATGCCATCCGGTCCTAGACGGGAACCATTAGATAAAGGCGTACATCGAGCGTGGAGATTCGTCTTCTTAGTGTAACGGTAGCACGGCACTAAGAACGGTGTTAGAGCGGTTCGACTCCGAAAAGACGATCCAATGTTTAATGGACTAGTAGTATAACTTATCTGCTGTTTAACCGCAGCCTCAAGGAAGTACACCAGAATCATAAACTGGAGGTTTTGGTTCGAATCCAGACTAGCCCGCTGTGTAGGTAGCTTAATTGGTAAAGCTCCAGATTGTGGATCAAAAATGTTAAGAAAGTTTAGTTGTGGATATTGAAAAATATTTCCTCCACCCTATTTAATAGTGGAGGAAGAATATGATCAAAAGAAAAACCAAAGAAAATCTGGATAGAATAAAAGAATTGGTACCAAATTGTTTTAGTTATTCTGATCTTTGTCGAGAAATTGGGTGGAAGTTAACTGGCTGGAATATCAGAACAATGCAAGACTGCGTTGAATTATTGGGATGTGATTGCACGCATTTTGACGGTGGAAAGGGACGGCGCTCAGAAGAGTCATACGAGAAAAAAATATGTCCAATGTGCGAAAAAGAGTTTTATTCTAAGAAAACAAAAAAACAGCGAAAAACGACATGTTCTAAATCTTGTGCTGCCTCATATTTTAAAACTGGGCCTCGTAACCCAAACTGGAAAGATTCTTGCTATCGAACAACTTGTTTTTTTCATCATGGGTGCTCATGCATTGTTTGCGGAGAGTATAAAGTTATAGAAGTTCACCATATTGATAAAGATAGAGAAAATAATAATATAGACAACCTTGTACCTTTATGTCCAACACACCACAAATATTTACACTCAAAATATAAATCAGAAGTCATTCCATTTATTAATAAATTTGTTATTGATGTTAGAGAAAAAATGAAAGAGATAGCCGAAGGACGCAACGGTAACACTTGAGAAAAGTAGCCCCGTAATGCGAACCTAGAGTAGGCGGGGCGAAAGTGGGTTGATCACCATGAGTAGCCTTATTTCAGGTTTGCCTAATGGTCCGGCGGCTGGTCGCAAGACTGGCTTATGTTGGTTCGATTCCAACACCTGAATCAGATGATGATGGAGATAGGTGTTGTTGAAGTGGAAGGCGAAACCAGTAATTAGGATTTTCGCAATCCCGCGCTATCCGGCAATGCTGAATGTGGGAGCGATGTCGCTACCTTGATAGAGGAACCAGGCGGCAAGTCTCCATCTGAATCATGGGTGAAATGGGAGCAATTACCCAAAGTAGCCCTTCTTTTAATTTACTCGGCCAAGGGCCAGAAAGAGATAGTCATGATAGACATTAAAGGTATGGACAAAGTTGAAGTGTTTCGTAAACTGTATAATAAGGCGAGGACTCAGGGTATGGGTCAGTTTCAATGGCAACCCGGAGATGTCGATTATGAGAAGGCAAAACAATTATTTGAAAGTCACTCTCCAAATTATTATTTCGACTATGTTCTGGGTCGTGTAATGAAGGTAAATTTGAAGAATGACGAATTTGACCCTTGTTTATATGATCGCGATAATGGACAAGGCGCTGCATATAGTGCATTGTTTGAATAGTATTTTAAGCGGGTCGGTGATTACGGTTATCAAATAATTTCCGTTGTCCTCTTGGACTAGTTGCCTATTAGAATAATTGGATAGTTTCCCGGTAAGAAGTAATCGGGTAGGCTACGTAGACGTGGCTGGTGTGGGGCAAGGACTACCCAATACTCCGCAAGAGTTGCGGCCATAGGGAATATCTCTATGAGTTCCGTAGTCATATTATATCCGCTTTAATTTTTTGTGGGCCGCACGTATTGGATTATCTGAACATAATACCCCAATACTAACTTTGTCCACATTTTGCCTCTGTAGTTTTAATTGGTAAAACAGCGGATCTGTAATCCGCATTTGATGGATCATACCCGTCCGGAGGCTCTGCATTGAATCAGCAAGCGTTAATGTGGCGACTACACCAGCG
>DITM01000073.1 GCA_002422845.1 Candidatus Paracaedibacteraceae bacterium UBA6184 | reverse complement strand
AAACACCACTTACACACGAAATTATTTCAATTTCATTTTCAAACCTTACCCCTCCTGAGCCGAAGGTGGGTTCAAAATCTCTCTTATTTCCCCTCATGTTTCTTAATAACATGTCTCACATCACATCAACCCAACGGATGCAACGGCACGTTGCCTAGCTGCTATATGTTTAACATCCCCATTTTTTGATGTACTTCTTTTAATGTGTCGGACGCTATTGATATAGCTTTATCCATGCCCTTACTCAAGATTTGATCCAGATACTGAGGCTCATTCATTAATCGTACCATCTCTGTTCGTATGGGCGTTAATGCAGTCACTAAGGTTTCTGCTAATTTTTCTTTCAATGCACTAAAATTAGCCCCTTCAAATTCCAAACAACTTTCGGCCAATGTATTACCGGTAAATACGCTGTATATCGTCAGTAAGTTCTTTGCTTCTGGGCGATCTTTCAGATCATCAACATTTCCAGGTAATGGAAATGCATCGGACTTTGCTTTTTTAATTTTTTTGATCAGTGTATCGGCATCATCCATTAAATTAATCCGCGACAAATCTGATGGATCCGATTTACTCATTTTAGCCGTACCATCGCGTAAACTCATCACCCGCGTTGCCTGCCCTAAAATCATGGGCTCTGGCAATACAAACGTCTCACCAAACGTCTGATTGAAAGCACCCGCGATATCTCGGGTTAACTCTAAATGCTGTTTTTGATCGTCTCCAACTGGAACATGAGTTGCTTTATACAGCAAAATATCCGCCGCCATTAACACAGGATATGCATATAATCCAAGGTTCGCTTTTTCCTTATCTTTTCCTGCTTTATCTTTAAATTGAGTCATACGGTTCAACCAACCCAACGGGGTAATACAGTTGAGCAACCACGCAAGCTCGCTATGTCCTGCAATGTGACTCTGCATAAAAATACTCGATACAGTGGGATCAATTCCACTCGCAATATAAGCTGCAGCAACCCCTCGACATTGTTCAGCTAATTTACTGGGGTCCTGCAGTACAGTCCACGAATGTAAATCTGCCATAAAGAATAAACATTCATGGGTATGCTGAAAGGCGATCCAATTTCGAATCGCCCCTAAATAATTTCCTAATGTTAAACTGCCCGTGGGTTGAATCCCTGACACTACTCGTTTCATCTTTTTATTCCTAATAATTTCTTATAATATTTGTCTGTTATAAAATATGATGACGCAGCAATAATTACAATCAGACCTAACGAAATCCATCGGTACATTACCGTTGCATCAAACGCTAAACTATATATCCATGGGTAAATAGCATAAGATACTCCCACAAGCAATCCTGCAATCACCGTAATACGAATAAGAGATTGTATAAATAACGCATTCCATTTGAAATAGCCTTTTATATAAGACCACCCTACCAACAGTATTGTATTAATCCACCCCGAAATCGACAAAGCTATCGCAATCCCAACATGGTTAGGTAACTCTTGCCACATAAGATCGTGCACGATTAAATAACATAACACCGCATTAATAATCATGGCAATTCCACCAACTATGGATGGACGCAACGTATCTTTTAAAGCAAAGAATGTAGACGAAAATACTTTCAATAAAACATAGGCTGGCAACCCAGAAATGAAGGCAACTAAACAGGGTGCGGCAGCTAATACATTTGCTTGTGTAAATTTCCCATGCATAAACAGCGTCGAAATTATAGGCTCAGAAAATATTGCCACAACAACACAAATAGGCATCGATAATGCTAGGGATAGCTCAATTGCTTTGTTTTGTGTTTCCAACGCTTTATCCATACTATGTTGTTGTATTTGAGTTGTCAGCATTGGAATCAGCACTGTTCCTAATGAAACCCCGATAATACTCAACGGAAATTGATTCACGCGCTCTGTAATCTGAAGGTATGAAATTCCACCCGCCTCAAGGTATGATCCAAAAAAAATACTGATCATCACATTAATTTGAACCATCCCAGTCCCAAAAATACCTGGCAATAGACGTTGCATAAATTCTTTTACAGGTGTTATAAAGTGCGGCCATCGGGGCAAAATAACTATGCCCATTCTCACCGCTACCACATACAACCATATGAATTGAATAAAGGCTGAACCTAAAATCGCCCATGCCGCAGCATGTGCTTTTGTTTCAGCAACATCTTGCAATGCCAAAAACAACAAGATTATTCCAGCATTTCCCACGGTTTGACTCGCTGCCGTTTGAACAAAATTATGCATCGCATTCAACACAGATCCCAATACCGCCGTCAGACAAATCAATAAGACAAATGGAAATACAATTCTCGTAAACTCAACCGTCCATTGCAACTTCTCTGGGTCATCTTTAAATCCAGCCGCAATAAGCCCAACGAAGGATTCCGTAAATCCAAGCACATATAACGTTATCGCCCCCACAAACAAAATCATCCACATCATGGATTGTTCTGCGAAATAGGTTGCTTTTTGTAAGCCTTCTTTCTCTTTTAACGACCCGAATATAGGAATAAAGGAGGCATTAAATGCCCCCTCTACAAACAGCCTCCGAAACAACGACGCTATCTTGGTCGCTATAAACAGCGCATCCGTAATCGCTGTTGCGCCCAGCGCCCCAATAACAAGCGTATCCCTCAGATACCCCAAAAAACGTCCTATTGTCGTATGAAATCCAATTACACTAATATGCCGTCCTAAACTCATTGTGATCCCCTTCCCAATGCATTTACTTTAATGTCTTGAACTTTCAATATACCCATAAAATAGGCAGGAATAAAGAATGTAATGATTCCAATTAAAATCAACCCTATTAACGTTACAATCTTGATGTAAATCGGTTCATAGAACATATATGCTTGAAAGAACGGCTCAATCACATAAATCACAACTCCCATAATTGCACAGGCAATCAATCCCAATACTGTTGTTCGATAAAACCCACTATCCAGTTTTAACATTTTTCTGCGATAAGCAACCCATCCCAATGCAAATACGTTAATCCACGACGATATCGATAATGATGCAGCAATCCCGACATGCCCCATCTCAATATGATTGAACATCAAAATTGCAAAGGCCGATAATACCGCATTTAAGAAAAAACATACTCCCGCAATATACATAGGAGTCTTCGTATCTTTATGCGCAAAGAAACTTGCACTCACAACCTTTAAGAATACATACGCCGGCAACCCTGTTGAATATGCCACTAACGCAGGAGCAGTCTTCATAACATCTGACAATTCAAAGTTCTTATCCATAAACAATGTTGCAATAAATGAATCCGCATAAATCATCAATGTAACCGCGGCTGGAAATGTTAACAGCAACGTCAATTCCAAGGCTCTGTTTTGCGTATTGATCGCTTCTTTTACTTCACCCGCTTTTAACTGGCGATATAATAAAGGTAACAATACCGTTCCCATAGCAACACCAATCAAACTTAATGGCAATTGATTCACACGGTCAGCAATATGTAATGCTGCCAATCCACCTGTATGTAAACGCGAACCAATCGCCATATTCATAAACAAGTTCAATTGCACAATTCCAGATCCAATTAATCCAGGCACAAACAACTTAAACATTTGACGCATCTCAGGTGTAATGGTGGGTTTGCGGAATCCGATCTTTAGCCCTGACTGACGCGTACACATCCAATGCAACCAAATTAATTGTATGAATCCTGATAATACAGATCCCCATGCTGCTGCATGTCCTGGAGTTTCAGCACTTTCATAAAATAGTACGAAATAGCTAATCACAACAACGTTTGCGATAATTTGCGTCGCTGCTGCAGCTCCAAATCGATCTATAGAGTTCAATACCGCTCCCAACAACGCCGTCAATGAAATAAACAAAATATAGGGAAATGTTATACGAGTATATTCAATAGCATACTGTAATGTTTCAGGTTTTGATTTAAAGCCACCAGCGACTAAACCTATAAATTGTGGCATAAACAATTCCACAAGAATAACCAAGCCAAGCAAACCAACAAACAATAACGTAAAGGCTTGTTCCGCAAATACTTTGGCATCATTCACCCCTTTGTCTGAATATACCCCCGAAAATGTGGGGACAAACGCAGCATTAAAGGCACCTTCCGCAAATAATCGCCGAAACAACGCCGGAGCTTTCACCGATACTGAAAACGCATCCGCCATGGGGCTTAAACCTAAGATTGAATAGACCAATCGGTCACGCATAAATCCTAAAATACGGCTGATGACCGTGTTCCCGCTAATTGTAATCAGGGAACGTATTAACCCCATTTATTTATCTCCATTGTTGATAAGTTGTTTTAGTTTATAGACGACATCCAATGCGTCTTTTGGACTTAATTGATCAGGATTCAATCCCTTCACAAATTTATCCAATTCCGAAATTCGTTTCACGGGTTTTGGAACAGACACCGTTATGTGTCCTTCTGCAGAAAGTGCTTTGGCTTCCAAATGTTCCAAAATACTCTCTGCACGCTGTAAGGCATCTTTTGGAAACCCAGCAAGCTCTGCCACATGAATTCCATAAGAACGATCTGCACACCCTTTGATAACCTGATGCTTAAACAATATCGTATTGTTCCATTCTTGAATCGCCATGGTATAACACACCACATTTGAAAGCTCTTTTTCCAAATGAGTCAACTCGTGATAATGCGTTGCAAACAACGTACGGGATTGATTAACGTTGTGTAAGTGTTCAAGTGTTGCATGGGCAATTGACATCCCGTCATAGGTCGCAGTCCCTCGACCGATTTCATCCAAGATCACAAACGATGATTCAGTGGCCTGATTCAAAATGGCTGCCGTTTCAATCATCTCAACCATAAATGTTGATTTACCACTCGCCAAATCATCCGAAGCGCCAATGCGACTGAACAAACGATCCACCACACCAATATGCGCTCGTGTTGCCGGAACAAAACACCCGATATGGGACATCACAATCATTAAGGCATTTTGACGCAAGAAAGTACTTTTTCCCGCCATGTTTGGACCTGTCATCAGCCACAATGATTGACCAGAGCCTAAATCACAGCTGTTCGGTACAAATGTTTGATGTTCCAATATAAGAGCTTCTTCTACTATTGGGTGCCGACCTGCGTCCACTTGAAACGCTTTAGCCTCATCAATGACAGGTCGAACGAATTTAAAATGTTTGGCTAGCTCTGCATGAGATGCCGCCACATCCAACCACGCCAATGCTTTTGCGATCAGCGATAACGTATCGCCATCCAATAATACTTTTTGAACCAGCTCTTCAAACAACTGCTGTTCTCGTTCCAATGCTTTTGCAGACGCCGACAGTATCTTTTCTTGCAACTCTGCCAATTCATGGGTGACATATCGTTGACCATTGACCAACGTTTGGCGCAAAATGAACCAATCAGGAACTTTATCTTTGTGAGTCTGAGTAATTTCAATGTAATACCCAATCACTTGATTATATTTAATTTTTAATGTTGAAATTCCAGTGTCTTGAACATAGCGTGCTTGCATCTGTTCCAGCAGCTCTTTCCCATGATCCCTCAACTGAATATACTCATCTAACTGGGGAGAATACCCCTGACGAATAAACCCACCGTCTCTGGTTAACATCGGTAATCCAGATTCAACAATTGCCTTATCCAGCTCATCTTTTAACTCGTCCAAATTTTTTAGTAAATGAAGTGATCGAGTTAATATGATCGGCAAATCTTCATGACGCAAATGCAAGGTTTTAATCTCAGGAATTAGCCTCAACACATTTCGAATTGCATCTAAATCTCGGGGAGATCCTCGCCCCACGCTCAACCTAGACAAACAACGTTCAATATCCGGAACCTGTTTCAGTAATTCCCTAAGGCTTCTTCTAACATCTGTATGCTGTCCATAAAATGCAACTCCATCTAGCCGTTCATTGATTTTTTGAACATTGGATAATGGATGGGAAACTTGCTCATACAACATTCGTTTCCCAAGGTTATTGGTTGTATGATCTAAGAAAGATAAAATGCTCCCCTTAAATTCGCCCTTCAACGTCATCGTCAGTTCTAAGCTGCGGCGCGTTTGGGCATCAATGAATAAAAACCCGTCCGACTTAATTTTTTTCGGCGGACTCAACCGTGGCATATGTTGTTTCTGGGTCAGCGCAATATAATCAACCAACGCACCCGCAACGGAAATTTCATCCTCGGTAAAATGACCAAACGACTCCAACGTCGATACTTGATACATTTGGCACAATCGTTTGTGTCCAGTATAACTATCAAACCGACTTGCAGGCTGCCAAGTCACATTTTTTCGGTGTATTGTAATGTAGGTTGCTTTTTCAGTAATGAAGCGTGCTGATTCAGAAATCAAAATTTCAGATGGAGAGTACTTTTCCAGTACTGTATCTAAGGTCGAAGGATTACTTACCTCTAATAAAAACACCCCAGTGGAAATATCCACAAAACCGCAAACGAGCTGATCTTTGCTAATATTGATCGCACATAAATAGTTAGGTAACCCGGCATTTAATAATGTATCTTCGGTCAACGTTCCTGGAGTCACAACTCGCACAACATCTCGCTGTACAATCGATTTTCCTCCACGTTTTTTAGCCTCTTCTGGTGTCTCCATCTGCTCACAGATGGCAACAGAATGCCCTTGACGAATCAATCGACTTAAGTAATTTTCATAGGCATGAAACGGAATGCCACACATAGGTATCGCTTCACCTTGGTTTTGTCCACGCTTTGTAAGGGTAATATCAAGTGCTTTGGATGCGGTGATGGCGTCTTCATAAAAAAGCTCATAAAAATCGCCCAATCTATAGAACAACAACGCATTTTTGTGCTGCTCTTTGATAGCAAAATACTGTGCCATCATCGGGGTTGTACTCACAGAGTTACTCACCGACCAACCTATATTTCTGAATGATAAATTACAGAATTAACTGCACTCTATTTGTACGGAATAGCCCCTTAAAATGCAAGGATAAAATGAAGATTTAGAAAAAAAGAACCCCACATAGTTAGGAAAACAATCCGACAAGTCATCTGTTCTATACAACTCAAGCAGAGTTATTCTGTTTGAGTTGTATAGACTCTAGTGCTTCTCAGTTACTCTTAGATGATGACTGCACCAGATTCAACGTTTTTACTGTATCAACTGCACGCAAGAACTGATAGTCCTCTTCATACATTGCAGCTAAGCGCTCTTGATCCAATTGTTTTTTTACAGCCATTGGTTTCTGCACGACATCTTTTTTATCAGCTTTTTTCTTTTCTTCATTAAAGAAACTGTTCTTTCGGCGTTCAGTCTCCGAGACATCCAACGCATTTTTAAAATCACTCTCTCGTAACATTTCATGACGTTGAAGTTTTTCAATTTTTGCAGGCTCTACAATTAAATCAGGCTCAACTCCTTTACCCTGAATAGAACGACCACTAGGGGCATAATATCTAGCAATTGTAAGGCGAATTGCTCGCTCTTCACGTAACGGCGCAAATACATCACCTTCTGGGATACTTTTCTTACCTCCGAAGGGGACAACAACCTGCACAGTTCCCTTACCATACGACTGTGTTCCAATCACTAAGCCGCGTTTATGATCTTGAACGGCTGCAGCTAAAATTTCAGACGCAGATGCAGATCCTTCATCCATCAACACAACCAAGGGAATCCCCTTGGTTAATCCGGTGGGCTCTACGTTAAACACCATGTTCTGGCTTTCATCACGTCCTTTAGACGAAACAACAACTCCGCCATCCAACAATTGGTTACACATCTGAAGACATTCATTTAATAAACCACCAGGGTTTGAACGAACATCGATCACTAATCCTTTAAGGTTTTTACCCAGTTTATGTTTGATATCTTTGATTGCAGCAATAAAATCCTTGGGAGCAACTTCGTCAAATGTACTGATACGAATATATCCTACGTCTTGCAATACACCCCACTTTACTGAATTGATTTTAATCTCTTCACGTTTCATGGTTTTTTCAAGCATTTCACCATTACGGAACAGACTAACTTTCACCTCTGTTCCCGCTTTCGTACCGCGCAATTTACTAATTGCTTCATCGATGGATAATCCAAACACGTACTCGCCATCAACTTTAATGATATAATCACCCGCTTTAATATCCGCACGATACGCAGGGGTATCTTCTATCGGAGCAATCACCCGAATGGCACCACGATCAGGAACAATCTGAATCCCCACACCCAACATTGATCCATAGGCACGCCCTCTAAATTCTTTATACTCTTTGGGTCCCATATAACTTGAATGGGGATCCAATGCTGACAACATACCATTGATAGCGCCCTGAATCATTAATTCTTGATCTGGCTCCTCTACGTAGTATTGTTTGATCACACTGTAAATTTGCGGGAACAAAACGTCTCTCAATACATCCAACTTTTGCTGCTGTTCGGGATTAGGTGTCTGTTCTGGTTTTGGGATCACTTGTTTGGGGTCATCTACCGCTTTATTTTCTGACGATGAAGACATTGCCCCACACGAAGATAACAAAATGGCGCACAAACTAACACTGTACGATAATCGCATTATAAACTTACTCTTCATTTACTTTTCCTGACACTAAAATCTGTTGGGGATCTATGGGCATTCCAGCATTACGGAACTCTACATATACCCATCCTCCTTTTACCACTGCACCTATCTTTTGTCCACGGTACACTTTATCCCCTTGCTTGACATCGGCATTACTAATACCAGCAACCAAGATAATATTCTCAAAATCTTTCTCAATCATTACCACATGTTCAAATTCTTTCATTAAACCCGAAAAAATAACAACACCTCCCACAGGTGCATGGACAACTTGGCTTGCTTTAATATTATACACAACTCCTTGTGATAACTTCTTTTCTCCTTCTCCAAATTTATGAGAGACCCCTCCTTTAACGGGCGGCATCATCGTCCAATTAAATTTAAGTTTAGGACTACTTTCTGTAGTGTCAGCATATAACTTATGCCTTCTCTTTTCCTCTGGCAATTGTGGTTCTATCAATTGCTCTTTTGTTACGATTTTAACTTCAGCAATTTTTTGCCTAATTTTAATTTTGGGTTGAGAGCTTCCAAATCTAGACAATATAAATCGATGGCGATCGCCTTTGATGAGCTCAGGTGTTGCACTTAATGCTGACTGAGTTAATCTATGTTTATTAACCTCTTCGGTCAAAACACCACTACAACTCACAAGCTTAGTCGCTAGTTTTAAATCCGCATACACAGATGTATTCATCAATATACACCCTATCAGCATAGGCCTTAATCTATTAAACATTTCCCTGTCATTTCCGCTGGTTTTTCTTGTTTCATTATGCGTAAGACGGTAGGCGCCACATCGCACAAGGCTCCTACTTTTAATTTAAATATAGCATTATTCTGAACGACAATAAACGGAACTGGGTTCATCGTATGCGCTGTATGAGGCTGCCCCGATTTATTATCCCACAACGTTTCAATATTCCCATGATCTGCTGTAATAACCATAGCACCGTCATTCTGTAAAATGGCAGCTTCCAATCGACCCAATTGAACATCTATTGTTTCAACGGCCTTCACACTAGCTTCAACCACCCCCGTATGACCCACCATATCTGGGTTAGCATAATTGACCACTATCAAATCGTACTTTCCTATTCCAGAAAGCACAGCTTCTGTTACCTGATCCGCTGCCATCATAGGTTCTAAATCATACGTTGCAACTTTAGGAGATGGGATCAAAACTCGATCTTCTCCATCAAAAGGCTCTTCTCGTCCCCCGTTCAAAAAAAATGTCACATGAGCATATTTTTCTGTCTCTGCCACTCTTAACTGACGCAGCCCTTTTGACACGGTATATTCC
>DITM01000070.1 GCA_002422845.1 Candidatus Paracaedibacteraceae bacterium UBA6184 | reverse complement strand
TCATTTTCAAACCTTACCCCTCCTGAGCCCGTAATGGGTCAAAATTCCCCTCATGTTTCTTAATAACATGTCTCACATCACATCAACCTATCGGACGCAACAACACGCTGCCCATCCGCCTCACAATCATCCCTTTCTTTTTTTGTTAAAATTACATATGATACTATCAAAATATCTAGGGATATCACCATGTTACAACGAGCTCTATTTGCGCTATGCTTAACGGTTTCTGCGCTATGTGCCGAAGAAGTTTCCGACCCTACTTTTGTAGACACCGCAGGCATGGGCAAGCCTCGCATTCCCGATGCTGGAAAAAATGCAGATATTCCGCCGTTATTAACCAGTCGCAAACTTGGACTTCATTCGGGATATTTCCCCCTTCCTGGAAACTTTAGTTATTCAGGTGGCGTCGCCGCTTCGTTAACGAACGATATCAGCGATGTTATCAGTTTTGGATTCGATCGTTTGGATAAGGCGTTTAAGCCAGATAAATTTTTATCCCGATTTGTGTTGGCGAATGTATATTATTATGCCACGCTCCCCGTTCATTTAATCAATGACATGACGCGCTATCATTGGGCGACCGCATCGCGAATGGCGGCCACTGGTTTGCAGCCCGAATTTTGGGACTTGGGGGTTGGCACAGAAAAAAGCATCTATCACGGTAATTCCATTTGGGGTCTATGGTCAGCTCCTTTTCGTGCATGGAAAGAAGATTCCTTCAGTCGTGCGCTCAGCTTGAAACGATACGCACCCGTAGTTTTGTCTAACAAGGATAAGCTGTTTACAAGTGAAAAAGCTTCGGAACAGTATGATAGCGCCAAACTTGATGCGACAAAAGAATTGGCCGCTCAAAAATATACCGACGACAAACCTTCGTTAACAGCAAGCGTATTCAACCCCCGATGGGAAGTTGTTCGATTGGCGGCCGGATATAACGATCAATCTGATCATGCTCGCGAATTGCAGCATAAATCATATTGGGAAGAGGCGCACTATATGGATGCCGCTCATTATTTAAGAGCGCGCTGGTTTGTTCCAGTGTTGGGGTTGATTACCACCTTGCAAAAAGACTCCCGCACGAACCAGCCATCAGAACAAGATACAAACTTAGTGTTGTTAGAGCACGCTTATGCGGCGCAAAACATTGAATTATCCAGCGCTAAAATTGCGGCGCTTTCGACGCTCAGTATTTTATTAAGCGGCAGTTTTTATAAAACACTCCGACACTCTAATTGGGAATACTATGATCAAGGAACCCAATTTTACCGGGCATATGAATGGTATGGCTTTCGAATCCCCGATGTTGTCCCATACCTAAATTCAAATGGACTTTCATATCACGTTACAACGGGCTACCGCATTTCTCCTACATTTGCGATTCCTGTATGTTTTGAATTTCAGTTCATTGGCGAAAAAACGGTAGAGGGATCTACCGGCGTCATGTTGCGATTCCCAAGCGTGTTAAACCTTGATGTACAGGCGACCGTTCTGATCAGTCAAGAGGGTGTTGGGGGCGACCTTAAAGCCTCGATCACCCCTTGGGGATCTGTATGTGTGGAGGCGGGCTTTGCCTACCACAATAGCAAGACGCTTGAGGGCGCGCGCCATATCTTGTCCTATAAAAATGGCGAATCTGACTATGAAATATTTGCAAAAGTCAGCGTTGTATATTAATGTTGTCGGAATATTAGGAGGCGCAAATGACCACAACCCTTTCCTTTGAAGACGCGATGAAACGCTTAGAAGAAATTGTACAGTTTCTAGAGCGGGGAAACATTCCCTTAGAAGAGGCTGTTCAAGCCTATGAAGAAGGGATGATTCTAAAACAATTTTGTTTAGAAAAATTAGAGCACGCACAGCTTCGCATAGAGAAAGTTACTGGGGTTCCTAAAAAAGAACCCGAGCCTATGGAATAATAAATGGCTCGACACATTCCAAGGCTATATGTTGGCGCATACACCCTATCTAGCAATCAGCTCATCGCGCTGGTTGATGATCAGCATCATTATTTAACACACGTTCTTCGGACTCTTCCTGGGGCAAAAGTAATCTTGTTTAATGAGGCAGACGGAGAGTGGTCGTGTAGCGTCGAGTCCATTTCTAAAACTATAGTTAAATTGCGGGCAGATCAGCTGTTGCGATCCTGCGCACGGCTTCCAGAAACGCATCTATATTTTGCACCTCTTCGTAAAGAGCGCCTCATGGATATTTTGGAAAAGGGCACCGAGCTTGGCGTGACTCATTTCCATCCCATCATCACCGATCATACGGTTCATGGGCGCTTGAATATGGAAAAGTTAGAAATTTACATTCAGGATGCGGCGGAACAATGTGGTCGTTGCGATATGCCGAAACTATTGCCGCCCGCAGGAATCTCAAACATTCTTAATGAGTGGGATGTTGGCACGCCGTTATTTTGGGCACTTGAGGCAGAGGCGCTGCCTCCGCTGGGCTTGTCCTGTCCAACACATCCGGCACACCTTGCCGTAGGCCCAGAAGGCGGTTGGTCAGACGCTGAAAAACAACGCTTCCGCGATCTTTCCTTCGTCAAACCCTTTAGTCTTGGCAGCCTAACGCTTAGAGCTGAAACCGCAGCCATCTCCAGCCTTGCGTTAATCAACTACCTTCGAACCCTTGGGTAGTCAACCGCATTGCTTTTGCTTTTAGGGAGATTTCCCCTTCAAGAGTTATTATTAAAGGATAATCCCAGTGTGGAAAGCTATGCTTAAAAATCTGACGATGTGTTTGTCAGATATGCGATTGCTGGCGAAACTGTCCAATTGTGAAGACCGCCCAAGCATAGCCATCATTGGTGGGGTTGGCGCTGTTGGCGCATATTTTTCGGCCAAACTTGTGAAAAGCTCAAACCTTTCAATTCTGGGACGCAAGCATAGCGCACACCTTTCACAGATTCAAAAAGACGGCCTAACGGTGATCACATCTTCTGGGAAAACCACGACCCTCGCCGCATATTTTTCATATGTGGGAGAAAGTTATACCGACATTTCTCGGCTACAAGACATCGTTTTTCTTTCTTTAAAGCAGCCCGACATAACCGCGGGTGTTGCGGCTCAAATACTGCGGATATCCGCGCCAGACGCCCTTATTGTTTTTGTTGGAAACGGCATCCCACCGTTCTTTATGCAAGGCCTTGAGCAGCCCAAAACACACATTGAGGCGGTGGATCCGGGCGGGAAAATCGCCCAATTGTTTTCTTCATGCTCTGTTGTTCTGCTGTGCCCGACTATTGCTGCAAATATTCAAAGTTGCGGGGTTGTTAAGGTTTCTAGACCAGAAGAAAAAATCAAAGTATCTTTAGCAACAACATCTATGGTCCGCCCAAAAAACCTAGAAAGATTGCTGCGATTATTGAATGCCGCGGGTATTGCGACAGAAATCTCCGATGGACAAGCGCATCGCATGGTTTTGGAAAAGCTGCAATTCGCTCTTTCTGTAAATATGATGTCTGGCGTGCTCAACAAACCCCTTGGAGATATTTTTTATGCGCCCGAATTTCAACCGCTCTTGCGATATATTGTTGCAGTTATTGGGGCGGTCGGAGATGCCTTGAAAATCAAGGGCGTTAGGAGCTATGAACAATTTGCAAAAACAGAAGTAACCCGCACACACTTCTCATCATTTTACAAAGATCTAGTGGCCGGAAAAACAACCGAGGCAAATGCTTTTTTGGGAGCAACCCTTGAGCTTGCGGATTTTACAAGGTCTCAAGAGCTTGGAACACTGCCTGATTTATCACCGCTCTTAAAGCTAAAAGCATTGGTAGACAAGCGAATTGATGGAGGAGTAATTTCAGACGAAGAGCTTCAAGTCTTGCTTCGTTCCGCGGCTCGTACGATAATGCCTATGGCCAAACTATAGCCAAGATTTGTGAGATTCTGGGGCTCTATCAAATCGCCACCGCGATATGCCAAGAATACCTCTTCATTCCTGGCTGTTGTCCAAATCAGATGTCTTGCTCTTTGGTTAAGTGTCTCATGACTACACTATCTAGGTGTTGGTGTTGCCGAAGTAAGCGTCCTTGGAGATACATATAGGGATATTCTTAATCTTGTCAAGAGCGCGGCAAACAAAAAGTTTAATGTTAAAATCCTAAGGTCTTGGATCCGTCGTATAGTTATCCAACAGTCGCTGATCAGCAGCGTCAATTTCTGGCTCATCCTCCAGCGTTACAGCGCGAAGGAATATCACCAGCTCTTTTACCTCTCTGTTATCTTCTTTGTTTGAAAACAAACCAGACAGAGGATTATCCATCATCCCCGGAAACCCCTGCTGCTTGTTGCGGACGACTTCTTGCATCATCCCGCCTAAAATCACCATCTCATTGCCCAGCCGTAAAACAGAATTGATTTCATCAATCTTGATTACCGGAATTTTTGATTGTAGGTTTTGACCCAGTTTTAATGCGGCCAATTCAACCGCAGGATCCAAAACATATCCTGCACAGCTAGAAATTGTGGGGCGCAAGGCCATAATAATTTCACCCGTTTCCAGGTCAATCGATGGCTGAACGGTTAGAATTAATCCGATGGGAACGGTTTGAATCTGACTTTGAACATTGGTAAACGGCTCAGCAGCCCCTGGTTGTTTTTTGGTGCTTGGATAGTATGTGTCGTATTTTATGTTAAAATAAACCTGATTTTCCACCACCTTTAAAATAGCCGGCTGATTGTTCATAACAGTTAAGCGTGGGCTAGACAGGGTGCGCGTCGTCCCAAACTTGTCCATCAAGTTTAATATTCCAGACATTTGGTCTTTTTCAGCTTTTAAGATCAAGCCTTCTGTTGCATTTTCTGCACCGCCATATAATCCTTTAATTGTGCCCTGTACGCCAGCAAGATCTTTAAGGGCGCTCCAGTTAATACCGCTTCGGTATTCATTCTTCAACGTCACCTCAACCACTTTTGCTTCGATTAATACCTGGGCGGAGGCAACCTTACGCAGCTTTTTTAAATAATCGCCGATCATCGCATGTTTGTGAGTGGTTGCGTAAATGCTCAAAATGCCCGCCTGCTTGTGAATCGCAAAAGGGGGCTTCCCACCTTGTGAAGGTTCGTCCATTAATAAAACAGCTAAGCTTGTAACCAGCTCCTCCCAAAAATCATTTGTCATGGATGCCTGGATAGAGCTTTCCGATCCGTTGTTTAAGGACACGCCGGAATCACTATTCAATAGCTTTGTTGCAACTGAAACATTGTCTTTGCTTTCTCGGCGTAACGACAAGAATTGCACGTTGTAGTTTTTCAAGAATGGAACATCGGGCTCTAGCCTCAGGCAGGCTCCTTCGACATGGTATCGCCATTTTATTAAGGACGCGATGCGTTTGATGACGTCAATGAACGGAACATTTTTTGCGTTTAACGATATGCCTTTTTCCGGAGACGATGCCATCTCAATATCTATACCGACTTGCTTTGCGGTTGTGGTTAAGACATCTTTTAACGACACGTCATCTGAAATGTGAACACTAATTTTTTTGTTAAAATTTGGGTGCAGGGCGGGTTCAGCATCTGGCACAGGTGTCGCTTTGACCTTTCTTGTTTTCTTGGCAACAGGCTCTGGTTTTGATAACAAGTCCTCGTATTCCTGTCGTGTTTTTCCAGTATAGGGATCATGTTCGTTTGGAAAGGGATAGCGACCGCAGGATGCTATTAGCACCAAAAATAGACTCAAAATCAAACACCGCTGAACCATACTAAACTCTTTTTTTGTTTCAGTATACGGGGCGAGCCTTAATGAAACGTAAATAAGGAAAGCAGATTATAAGATTTCGAATCTAACAGAATGCAGTCCGTTGTCAATGGCGGGTTGCAATATTGCATAAAGCTGTCGATGTTGTGCAACTCGCGACAGATTCTCTAGCTCTGCCGCCCGAACACGAATGTAAATATGTGTTAAGGGTTCTGCAGAATGACGGATGCCCGCATGACCTGCGTGGCTAGAAGACTCGTCAACAACGTCTAGAAATTCGATTTTTAAACTGCTTCGCAATAGTTTTTCTAAACTCTCTATAGAATTTTTCAAAATTAACCTTGTATCAAATATTTTCATCCCTACAATACAAGAAAAGGAAATATGTGTCCATCCGATGACTGTGAAATTCTGTGATCATGAAAATTGTGCGACCCCGGGGGAATATAGAGCCCCCAAATCACGCACGGCAAACGATGGGTACTATTATTTTTGTATAGACCATATTCGACTTTACAATAAACAATGGGATTATTTTAAAGGAATGTCGCCAGATGAAATTATGGCGCATCGTATCTCAGACATCACATGGCGTCGACCTACATATACCCTAAAACAAGGCAAAGTATTTTTATCTCAATTTACGGAACACCCATTGTTTGACCAGCCTATTGGAATTGTGCAGATAAAGTCTGCTGGAACATTTCCATTGCCGCCGCGGAACAGTGCGGAATTTAGCGCCATTAAAATGTTGGGGCTGGAATATCCTTTTTCAGCAGAGCGCCTAAAGAAAACATATCTTAAATTAGTAAAACAGCACCACCCAGATACAAATGCGGGCTGTAAAAAATCTGAAGAAACCTTAAAAAAAATCACTGTGGCGTATAAGGCTTTGTCCAGCTATATGGGGCGTTATTAAAGGCTAGCAGCGTGTTGTTGCGTCCGATAGGTTGATGTGATGTGAGACATGTTATTAAGCAACATGAGGGGAGTTTTGACCCATTTCGGGCTCAGGAGGGGTAAGGTTTGAAAATGAAATTGAAATGATTTCTTTTGTAAGTGGTGTTGTGTTCCTTTTTAGTGAATCAGCGTGCCGAAGAATATTAATTCAAGGCGCGAGGACTCACGGTTGTTAAAGTGGTTTACTTTTTTAATTAATAAAGCACCGACGCATCCCCTGAAAATCACGTGACAAAAAAACTCATTCATAACGCCCAATGAGGAAGGCGGACTTTTTAGTAAGTCAGTGTTTTAAGAGCCCGTCG
>DITM01000060.1 GCA_002422845.1 Candidatus Paracaedibacteraceae bacterium UBA6184 | reverse complement strand
TTTTTTAAATCCTGCATTATTTTCTGGTGCTTTTCTTGTTCTGGTAAAACTTTTTGATCCATATACTGCTGTGCAGCTTTTTGTTTATCCCTAACAGACATATGTTTCAATTTATGTGCGCCTATATGATCCACAAATTCCTGATCAAATGACGCATTAACCGAAACTGATGAACTTTTTGTATACGCAATTTCTTTATCAAAAGATTGTGCATGTTCAAAATATGCATGAGCAGACTTTTCATGACGATTAGAAGTTTCATAACTTGAACTAAAGTTATCCAAAGATTGTTTAAGATCCTGATCTTGAATATCTACATTCTTATTTTTATGGAAGCCATTCATCTTTTGATATTGTTCTTGATAGCTTGAAGTTTTACTCAAATCTATAATAGATTCAGCCGCCTGACTTGCAGACATCTGTACATTTTCTGATTTGCTCATCTTTAACCCTATATCAGCCGTCAAACCAGGAACGGAAAATGAGCCACCTAGATGACCTTCAAAAGCTTTTTGATTAATATATTCTTTTGAGAGCCCTGTCTTATTTGAAATTTGCTCTACACGGTTATAGTGGTCGCCGCTTCCCGCATATGATTATATGTTTCTTGATCTTGAAACTGCACCCCATTTGCAAGCATGTGCTGTGCTTGTTTTCCAATTTCTAAATAATGATTACTCGCTTGTTGCCGTGCCTCCATTCCTGATTTTTGTTGATTTTCTCCAAAAGTCTGCGCTTCGTTTTGGTGCTTGCGTAGCATAGCTTCTCTAGACTCTGCCATATTAAGGGAAACGGGCCCACGCGATTCATTTTGTGTCAGGATTTCTTTTCCATCAGCGTCTGTTATGATAGAAGATGAACCCTCATTGCTTATCATATGACCGTACCCCGTGTAACTTGGGGCATTGTCTTGTTTTAAATGTGACATATTATTCATATTTCTGTTTTCAAAGGACATGTTTCCAAAGCTATAGTTACCGGTGGTTTTTTCAGTGGCTGCTTGGGTTGCAGCACCTGTGCCAACACCCATGAGGTTTGATGCCATGCTGACAAAGGCATAGCCGCCACGCTCAAGCAACGTCCAGGCGAGGATTGGGATAACAGAACATAAGTACCCAGCAATGGCTGACATATCCATCGCCATATTGGATAGCCCTACAAAATTACCAATCGTAATGCCGTTTGCCCCTTTCATGGCAGACATGGCGCGCCAGCTCATAGCCTCCGTCATAATAAAGTTCAGCATCGCAAACAAAGGTGCCCACAGCTGAAGCCAGAGAAGAACCTTAAAATAGAAACCAAGAAGCTTTATGCCATTTGGCAGCAAAATAAGCCCCATCACAAATATAAACAGGCAGTATAAAAGCGCTTCTAAAACATTTTTAATACAGGGAAGACCTTGTGCTATCACATGCCCTATCGTTTGATAGGTTTCCCGCTGTTGCAAATAAGCACGGCGCACTTCAAAGTTTGGCGATCCGCCAAGTTCAATGGTTTTTTGCTCCGATCCTTTTAAAATGCTGGAGATCATCAACTGCTGTTTAATCTGACCTGCTGCATCTTTTGCACTTTTCGTCATCTTCTGAATGGCACCTGGCAAATATGCTTTAACCTGATTTGATAAAGCCCGTTGATCTGCGCCCCAAGACATATTGGCACCAATTTTTTTATATAAAGCGCTTAAACTTCTACCCTCTATACGCCGCCATAGATGATTCATTTTTTTAACACCTTCCTTACACGTAATAATTTCTGTTCCATTTGAACCGACAAACTTATTTGAACCATCGCGCATAACATCACGCCACGGGAAACCCCTAATTTGTGAGGCTTTACTTGATACAAGTTTCCATAAATCATCACTATGTTTTAGATCATGCATCGTATATTTACGGCCAATAAGCGCATCATATGTGACACACTGATTTACAAAACTATGCATGTTTTCTTCAATATCTGCATTATCAAAGGCAACATGTTTCATACTTTGAATCGCTTCTGCACCAAAAATAAACCCTGTTTGACTGTAGGTTGATAAACCATTTCCCGTAATACCGATGCCACCGACACTTTCCGTTGGAGAGGGCTGAAACACTTGTTCGATAACTTGAGTAAAACCATTGCCAAGCGTTGAAACAATAGATCCCCCAAAAGCTAAAGCAAAGGGAACGTTCTCAACAACATGATTCTGATTTGTCATGGTATCTTTAATATCAACTTTTGAAACGGGGCTAACAAAGCCTGTCACCAAAATAGCATAGGTAATAAACCACTTAAGCATGGGTTGAACCTCATGACGAAATACCGTCATCCAGATGGCCATAGTTGCACCAACAACAGTTCCCATGGTTACCAACATGGTAATAATTGATCCGGAGTCTGGACGCAGCATTGAAGCAATAGCATTAAAGACCATAAAGAGAATATCACCACCACCAAGGGTGTATATTGTAAATGTATCCATTATTTATATCCTTTCACGTGGTTATTTAAATTAATTAACCGTACTTTTCTCATGTATTTACATCTCCGGTAAGCTTCCCATCATATGATGCAACTGCGCCTCGATCATCTGTGTCTTTTGAATAAAGTCAAGCATTTGATTCATTTTCTGAAAAACATTTTGACGAAGCCCCATCAGCGACCCTTGCGTCTCTCGAAGACCTTTTAAGAACGGTCCTAAATCTTCATCACTAAATTGAACATCACGCATATTAGCAATAATTTCCCTAAGTGACATCAAAACATCATTGACGTAAGTAACAACCACATCAAAGGCAATAATTTCTCCGTATTCAGCCAAACTAATAGGGGATTTTCCTTTTTGATAAGCTGTGGAGACATTGATAAACTTATATAGGGGTAAACTGGTCGCATTAATAAGCGATATTTCAGCAGGGCTAGAAACTTCATTCCCTTCATCCCTTTGTATTTTATCGCTCATACTTTCTAAAATTGTGGTGATTTTACGGTGAAGGGCACTATCAGCAGGTAAATTAATTGTCTTTTGTGTTGGGTTAAGGCATTTTTCCATTTCATCACACTTATAATATGTGAGCCCTCCACCAGACATAAGCGTCTTTAAAAAAGTTTCTCTGTCACCTTGTGCTGGTAAAATAACTTTTTTACCATCTTCTTTTTTAATAATCGTTCCTGAAAATGTCATAAAAATTTCTTTCAGTTGTTCTTGATCTGTATTATCAAGGCCGCCCATATCATCAAGGGGATTTAACGTTGTGGCATCACCCTTTAAATTAAATCTCATCTTTTTTAACACCCGCCAGCTCAGATTAAATGCGCCTATAAACTGTTCCTCTTTCGCGTGCTTTGTCCCTATTGTTGTATCTTGCCCGCATTCCTGACGGGCCTTTGCCAAATCTGATACGCCGCCTTCATGGGTTGCCAGCATTTTACAGACCGCATTTTCTTTTGCATTAGACTTTGGCCACACACTGCCAACCAAACCCGCTGCCACTTCACAGGAATTAATATTCATACTGTTAAAGTCGGCTGCCAATTTATTCAATTGCTGCATAATGCCATGAACTTGCGGCGCGTAGGTTTCAACAGCCAGCATAAATGCATAAGAACCTGCGCCCGAAATAATGCCTTTCATAGTATTTTTGAGAGCATCTGTATTAATAAAACCAAGTCCTCCTTCCCAAATATCAATACCGCCGCACCCCATACGCATACCAGGCGGCGTGATACTCACTGGATTTAGATTCCTTGAAGGGGATCGCATAAAAAAAGACCCGCCATTATAATACCCACCGGATTGATCGTTATAAGCAGAACCTTTTGTATGGTTGGTAGCTGCTCCAAACTTATTAAAAAAATTACTCATATCTTTATATACCCCGGCCTGCGTATCAAAAGACATGATCGAACAGAGCGCAAATAGACAAATAAAGTTTTTATGTATACCCATCATGCGTCTCCCCTAAGATGTGCTGGTAAATAATGATCACCATGAGCTGATTGCTTTTCAGAGTGAATCAACGTAAGAGCGTTCGTCTCTAATGTATCAAGAGACGTTGCCCCATAGGTGATGGGAATTAAATCATCATCATGTTTGCTATATGCCATAATGGCTGGTGCTTGCTGTATACCAAAAGTTTCAGCTATGCCATTATTGTTCCAAATGGTCGGAAAGAGCGCTTCAATATCAGCGTCTACTGACCCTTGAATACTAATGACAACGACATCAAATCCATATTTTTTAGCAAATGCGTTTACAACCGGTGCAAAAGCCTTGCAATACGCACAGTTATGCGACACAAATAAAAATAAACCGTATGTCTTTGCCATACTGGCCAGCTTTGCCTGTCGTGCCATACGCTCTTCATCCTTTTTAACATGTGAAATGTAGTGTGACGTTGGATTGTCAATTTCAGGATTTAAGGCTGGTGTCGTTAACACCACACGCTTCCACTGCTCTGAAAAAAAGCTTGCCCGATCCGACATATCTTTTTGTGCTATCATATAGTCCTTCACATGGCTATATGTTGGGCTCATCAGTGCCTTAGCCTTTTTATCCTCTAAAGTCTTTTTATACCGTTGAAGTTGTTCACCATAATTTGGTTCTGCTGGCAAAGATTCAGGCAGCAGGTTTTCTTTTTTAATTTCCTTAACATCATCCTCTTCTGCTTCTAGAAAAGGATACTCATACCAAAACCACCCACGTGCCTTATCGTCATAAAAACTAGCCTCTGCGCTTTTAGGGGTAATGCTCAAAAAAATAACCATTAACATTAAACTTGCTATGACACGTAAACTATTATTCTTCTTTAGCATTAATATATCCCCTTGATAATTGTTCATGGTTATACCGTACACTGGTTTCTTTGGTATTAAGTGACCTCTGTTTTTTTTCAAAATCACGCTTCAGTTCATGTTTCACCTTATTAGCACTTAAAGCGATATCAGAATAGGCATCACGCAAATCAATACTGCTAAAATCAACACGTTCTAATTCCCCTGGTGTTAACCCTCTACAATTTGGCGCGTCGGCACTTCCAAAATTTAGTCCCAATTGACGTCGGGCCCCTTTTTGAATAGCGCGTGCTATTTTAGATGGGAAGCAACAATGGACTTGCTCTTTAGAGAGCACAACACCGGCAACTTTTTTCTTAACGCGTGTTCCAATATAAACACAGCGTTTATCATGTTTAGCTCTCTTTAACGTTTCTTCATCTGCACTGCACTTTGTGCCAACTCCGGCATTTACGCCCCAACCACCATCTTTACGGCAACAGTTTTTAAACGCCCCACCAAAATTTATTGAGCACCGCGCATCATCCCCTTTAAAGATAGAGGCAACAGGATTGCCCTCCATATGTTTTGCCACTTGTTTCAATTCCTCTAATTGCGCGAGTGCCTTATACATATTTTGATTTGGTGTTGATGATATAGGTTTGATTAAATTTGATGATTTAAAGTCAGACAAATCATCTGTTACCGTTTTCACGTCTTCACAAGAAAATGTTTTCCGCCATTTGGTGCAAAGCTTTAACCCTTGTACTGTTTTGACTTCCCTTAAACAGTGTGATGCCGTTAAACGGCAACCTGCATCCAAATACGCCTGGCACTGAACACACTTTTTAGGCTGCATCAAATACTTATATGTTTCTTCCCAAAAAGGTTTTGCAATCAGCTCTTGTTCTTTAACAACAGAACCTGCAGCATCTGGAAGAGATACTGCCTCTACTGAACGCTTTTCTGGAGGACCCTGCTCGTAATGACTGATACAAATATCATATTCTGCATTATGCTTTTCATCTAACCCTTCCAGTGACTCACAGCCAACCATCCGATCGCTGATCTCAGTCACAGATCGACTCTGGGATACAACAACGCGGCTGCGGCATCCAGGAGAACAACTCCAATGTTTCATATGAAGCCCCCGCCTTTCTTTGTGGCCAGGACAATCTCTGACCGTTTGTCTCATTTCAGGCACCAATCTTAAGTGAACAACGCGGTGTTTTGTGCAGATTTGCGCAAAAGCGTCCCCACCGTCTTCACAAACTTTTTCAACAGTCTGCTTAACCTCTCGTGTTTGAACTGTTTTTTGATGACCCTGAAACGGATCATAAGGTTCCACAACCTCCTCATCCATTTTGTTATAAGACGCTTTTATATGAGAATAATCTTCAGATGCCTTTTGTGCTTGTGCCTGTTGACTTAAAGTCTCTGGGTCATAATACTCACATTCCTTTGGACGTTCTGAAAGCGGTATCTCTAACTGCTCTGCCCCACCTTGCTTAATATCTGCACTTTTTTGATTGGCGCTTAATGCGATGGATTCACCTTCAGATAAGGCGTCCGCGTAAATAAAAATTGGAAAAAATATAAAGAAAAGAAGATGCATCATTTTTTAGGGCCTTCTTTTTTATCTATAGAATCATTTGCGCTCTTACTTAATTTTTCCACCGCAAAATCAAGTGTCACATTCCCTTGCAGCCGGTAAACTTTATCACCACGCGTTGACATAAAGACAGGCACATGTGTCACCTTATGTACCTCAAAAAGCTTTGGATCTATTTCAAGGGGGTGACCTATGTCTTCTACAAGCTGTGCCGTCTTTGGCATAGAATCCTTGACCATACCTTGAATCACAAAACGAACTTTATCCCCTTTCATCTGTCCGGCTTCAACCACAAGACCTTTAAGCGCTCCCCTTGGCATACTATTTGATACAAATACGGTGATCTCTTTTTGATGAGACGCATTATTTTCCATCACCCTTTTATCACCATTTGATTCAGCCTTAACCCCTAAAAATGCTGTCATCTCTTCAAGATCAGCTTTCGTGATCGGCTTACCAAAACAATCGCCTGAACACCGCTTCTCAGAAAACAAATCAATGTTTTTTGATTTAGCGTCCGCTAGCCGGGCATCAATCTGACGCTTAAGATCAGGTGTCATCGCTGACGTGATGACACTTAAAATAATAAGAATACTAAGAGTTTGAAGAACTTTTTTCATAACAAGCAACAATTTCTTTTTCTAAAAATTAGATAACCATAATTACAAGACCCTTGGATGATTTCACGCTGGGCGTGGCGTGGCGCCGTTAAATCAGAGCGGCCAATAGGCACCGCATTACTGGTTGAGGCAACAGGATTTACCATCTGAAGTTTATACATGGATTTTTGAATAATGTGGCACGGACTGGCGCCGCAAGCATTATCCCCAACATAACTATGCATCATACCGCGCCTATGTTGCATGGCAATAAACTTAATTGCAGCAAGCTCTGTTGCTTGGGCTGATGTCACGTGCGCTGGAACCGTCCCTGTAAAAGGGTAAATGCTGCCATGACAGCCTGCGCACCAGAACATTTCATCTCGCGGAAAGCGTACCATCGCACTTTGGCAATCAAGCGCGCACGCCGCTTGAGCAATAATATTGCCAAAAACCATCGCCTCCGGATTTTGAATTAAAGCCCAAGTATCCCTGTTCCAAAGTGGGTCAAATTCTGTCATATAGCTCACATCAAACACACCCTTATCCATACAGACAAATTCTGTGAGGAGCTCAAACAAAAAAAGAACAGGATACATATAATAGTGCACCTGCCAAAAAGACGATTTTGTCATGTCATCGGTCTTAACCTTAACCGTACCGCGATCTTTTAATTTATTGTGAATGATAGCTCCTCCCTCAGCCCCACCATCTGTTTGACCGTCACCATCACTGTCGCCACCCAATTTCATACCCCCAAGGTTTACCATGCAATAAGGTGTTCGCGTTACATCCATCAGGCGCGTTGGCTCAAAAAAAGAAATCCGAATGCCGGGTGTCGGCTGATTAGCGGGTGGTTTTGGACAGGTGCAAAATATGGGTGTTTTGGTGCCGTCCCCTTGATCAGACCCAACCTCAAACCCACCAACTTTAATGGGAAACATCCCCTCCCAACAAATATCGGTTACAGGATTGGGGAACGTTCCAGAGCAGTTCATGTCATCAGCATTTATTGTACTTAAAGCAGATACGATCAAAATGAGAATGGGTTTTTGTAAACTTAAAATACCAAAAAAATGGAAGGCCTGAAGCGCGCAGGACCGCAATGTACTTGCTTGTACATGAGGATCTGAGCACTGCCAGAACGAAGCAGTTTGAAGATATTTTAAGTTTAAATTCATGGTTTGACCTCCCGTATTAAAAGCAAATTATGATCAACACTTAAAAAAGCAGGCACTTGCTGAATACCGTAATGCGTCGTTAAAAATCCACCCTGATCAAAAAATACTGGAACGTTTAGTTGGCTTTCAACGTCAAGTGGGGAACCCGCAACCAATACAACATCAACCGTTTCAAGGTGCTGCTTAGAAAAATTAATCTGATCTGCGTCATCGCCGTTGATAAACAAAAAACCCTTCTCCGGTTTAATCACAAGAAGTGGATTTAATTTATCCCCCTTTCGGCTCAAATAATCACCCTTTGGTGTTTTGATATCATGGTCGATCACAAGCGTTGGGTCATGATGAAAAGACCGTTCAATCATCGTTGGGGTGATGCCTGTAACAGCTGTTGGTCGCTTAAAGTTTTCTTTAATTTTTTGTTTCCACTGTTCTTTTAAGGCATCTAGCTTTCCATCATCTTCATAAAGCTGTAACTTACGCTTTAAGGCCGTAATCATATTTTCTTCCTCTACAGAAAAAACAGGGCCAAAGGGTCCAAGATCAATGATATCAGCGCCAAATAAAGGTTCTAACATCAAAAAAACTTGACAAAAAGTATACAATGTCATACATTTAAGGTATGATTTAAGGGTAAATTCACATGCTAAAACAAACGTCAATGCTTTCCGCACGCATACCAGAAACACTTGATATGCGTTTAAACGCTTTAACAGAAAAAACACATCGTTCAAAAGGCTATCTTGTGCGGAAAGCCTTGGAACAGTATTTAGAAGACGCGGAAGATTTAGCCGATGCCATAGCGTCTTATGAAGAACACTTAAAATCTGGAAAAAAGGGTTATAGCCTTGAAGAAATGAAAGAGCGTTATGGCCTCTAAGGTCTGGCAATTTATCTTTGACAAAACGGCTGATAAACAATTTGCGCGATTGGATAAACCAATCCAAAGGCGCATCATACAAGCAACACAAAAAATACTTAACGCGCCAAACCCTAAAAGTCTTGCCAAGCAATTGACGGGAAGCAAAGCACAATTTTGGCGATACCGCGTTGGCACGCACAGAATCATTGTCCGTTTTGAAGATCAGCATCTTATCATTTTGGCTGTTAAAATTGCTCACAGAAAAAACGTTTACACCTAAACTTAAAAAATGCGCCATGCCTTACCTCTTATATTGTTAAGGGGAATAAAACCAAAAGAAGCGTAGCGTGAATCGTATGATTTTAGATGATCACCAAGAACAGCAACATGATCTTTTGGAACGGTTTTCGTTTGATTGATATCGTCTTTAAATGAAACAGCGTAACCAACCACAGGTTTGTATTCTTGTTCTTCCCCATGACTTACTTTTTTAAGGATGGGTGTCCTATATTTTGGATGCGTAAAAACCACTGTATCGCCGACTTTTGGTTTATACGTGTCTGTATTTTTTAAAATAAAAACACGCCCCTTTAAAGACAACCCCTGGTTGTATAAAATTTCTAAATCACACACATAAAACACGAGACTTGGCAAAATAAAACATGTTAACGTTAGTGCGGCCGCAAGAATTTGAGTTGGATTCATCCCGGACTCCGTTCATTCTTTCTTGCGGCGGCAAGAAAAGACGTAATCATCTCTGTGATATCTTTTCGTATTCCGAATGCGGGAGCCGTTCCTATGTAGGCTCCCATTTCCTTTCCAACTTTATCAAGTGTTGTTTGAACATCTTTTTTTACGTGTTGAAGGGCCACTTCTAAATCATGGGGTGATAAATTTTTCTCTGCCAAAACTTTTGCTTCCTCCCGTAAAATCTTCTGTAAATCCACATAACAAATTGTAGGCTGCGCTGCCTGACATAAAACATACGTTAGCCCGCAGGCAACACAGGTAAAAATCATCGACTTGATCAGCATAAACAAACTCCTAATGCCCAGTTTTGTTCATTCCGACATTTTGTCGGGTTGTTATGTTGAACCATCATGCAGCCTCCCTATTCGTTTTATCAAACGCGCCATCTTCCCCAGATTCTCTCATGCTGACATCATGTCCTAATGAATGAATCTCAGGGTTTTGGGTTGTTTTTATCTCTTTAAGGCCGGCTACAATTTCAATAGCGTCCGCCATAGGGTATCCTTCTGTGACCAGTTCCTGTACCGCGTTATAAACTTTTGGTGTTGTTGAATACAGTGTTTCAGAAAATTTATCCAACACAAGGCGGTTAATCGCATACCCGTGCGGGCCGTTAATCATGACTTCTGCGTATGCGCCAGCTTTTGTGTGAACAGAGCGTATTTCCTTTTCCATAGCGTCAGACATGGCAACACGCTTTTTTTCTTTTAAAATGCTGATACTTTCCGGCTTTTGCGATAACATACACAGCCAATCAGAATTTTCAAAGGCAGCCAAGGCGCCTGGCGTTGCATAAAAGTCATTCACACTTTGTGTGCCAACAACCAAAGACCCGTTATATTTTCTGAGTCGACGTGCCAAAGTTTCTATAAAAACACCGGTTTGGTTTCCGCGCAGCATATCCCAGGCTTCATCAAAGCACATCATAAAAGGCGTTTTACGGTCCCCTAAAAACATCACATTCGACATATTCACAATCACCATTTGAATAATCACCGACTGCAAGTCTTTTCGCTCTTTCAGTTCTTCGAACTCAACCACAACAAAGGTATCAGTAAAATTTACCGTTGAAGCGCCTTCAAAGAATTTGCCGTACACACCGTCTTTGGTATAGGGAAATAATCTGGTTCCTAAATCATTAGCCCGGCTATCTTCGTGACTAAGCAGAAAGGCTGCAATTTTTGTAAACGTCGTCTTATCCTGTTCTTCAAAAAAGACAGCCCGCATCGCCTGATCTAAATAGGACACTTCTAAATCGGATAAACTTTCATAAGGCGCCACCATACTCATGAGAACGGGTTTTAAGGTTGCTAAGCGATCTTCTGCGTCATGGGCGTTTAAGCCCTTAAGTTGCGTAAAGGGATTCACACAAATCGGGTTTTTAGGGGTGAATTCAACAAACTGGCCGCCAAGCAGCAAACACGTCTTTTGAAAAGAACGGCCCACATCAAGCACAAAGACTTTGCCGTTTTGTCTGAGCGTTGATGTCATCAGTTCCTGCATAAAAACAGATTTTCCAGCACCGGATCTGCCAACAACCGAAACATTATAGTTACCCGCATTATTATCAAAAGGTGACCACGTTAAAACCTGACCCCGCCTTCCCTGAAAGAGCATACCCGGTGTTGCCGTTCCGTACCATTCCCCTTGAAGCGGCAATAAATTTGCCGATTCTGATGATATGGTTGTCTTTAATTTTTTACTACCTTTTAGTTCCTTTAATAAATCATCTCCAAAGCTCATGGGGCTTATCGTCATCAGGGACTGCAGGTGCAGATAATCATCCCGCTTAATCTCAAAACCTTTACCCCGGTAAAGATTAATCAGCTTTGATGCATGGGCACTCATATGTTCCGGATGGCCGATCAGACCAATTGTCATATTGGTTTTCACAAAGCGGTGACCCTCTGCCAGTTGCCTTGCCACAAACTGATATTCAAAAAGCTCTTCACGCATTTTAGGCAGATACTTCGATATCGGCGAGTTCACCTGACGTTCTAAGTGGGATGCTTTGGCCGTTGTGTTTAAGGTCAACTCATTTTGTTTGGGGATATGAACGCCGTAGTGCATAAAAAATGGCGTATTAATTTGTTGCAAATCACTAAACGCATCGCCAATCAGACCGCCCATCTGACTTTGGTTCCAGTGCATTGAGTATTTTGTGATGGAATACCCCTGAAACAACGCTTTTCCATCATCGATTAGAAGGCCTTCCTTTTGTACCTGAATTTTTCTGTTCTTCGTTGGCATAGAGTCCCTTAAAGGGGCAAGGGGGTCATACACAATACGATCCGAACAAAAATCTGTATCCTTTAAGCGGGAGAGGAGAATTTTATCATAAAAATCAATCAATCCTTCTGGGCGAAGTGGTGCCATAGAAATACCCACTTGCTGAAGCGTTGTTTCCACTTGTTCTCTTAAATCAAGGGCTTTTTCTTTTTGATGATTAAAGTCTTGCTTATCAAGAATGGGCAAAGTCACCGATAAGATCAGGCGAAACTGACGCGCTGGTTTTTGATGTTTGTTATGGTGCGTATAATCGGCCAAGCTCTTAAAATGCTGAACACGGTACTGCGTTACTTTTTCCATAATTTTAGGATCTTTTAAGGTTTCTGATCCGGTTTTGTCTAGAAATCGTTTTAAGATGTCCCCAATAAAAGGGTCAGCAAACAAAATATAGTGAATGTTTGCCCCCTCCGGAAGCAAATACTGAAATATACCCGTCATTTGTCTGTGGGAATTTTCATCAAAGCCCATAATGGGGAGCCCCTCAAACCCAAACCCAATTGTCCCTCGGTTATAAAATAGGTGATCTTGATACGCTTCATAAGGCAAATAAGCTGATAAAGAATGGGTGTCTAAAAAACGTGGTTTCATGAAGACGCTCCAGCGTTTTGTTCAGAAAGAACTGAAGAACCAGCAGATGTGACCACCCACTGACCCTGTTTCATGCGTGATCGAACAAAATAACCTTCAACCATATTGCCTTCTCCGTCTTGATACGGTGCCACCCACACCCGCAGATATTCCTCCGGACGGCGGTCTATAGATTGGGACGTGCCAGCGCAATAAAGCGCATCATTTTGTCCGTCACTTATGGCGTCTTTATATAAAGGCTTTAAGGACGTCTCTTCTTTTTGATGCATATTTTTAGTGTCCTGTTCTGCTTGATCTTGATCGTGACCTAAAGCGTAGGTATCTGACATCGACTTCCAGCCAGAACCTGTCCCCGGTTCTGTTGAAAAACTTTCCTCATAGGACGTACAACTACTGAGAAAACAGGAAGAGGCCAGAACGGCTATGAAGAACAGTATATTCTTTTCTTGGTATGATTTAGCTTGATGTACTTTAGAATGTTGAGACATGATCGTGTTTCCTTTTCTAACTATTTATCTAAATTCGCGTGCAACTTGAGAACGGCGAAGTCGGTCGCCCTGCCCTTTTAAGGAATGACGGTATAACGTTTGATTCATATCAAAGCCGGCTTTAAAGACAACATCAACGCTTCGCCCCGGTTCAATTTCAATGACGGGTTGCAACTGTTCAGCGCGTTTAATATAAAAATCAGCCATTTTTTCCATAGCATTCCCCACCCCTTTTCCAGCACCCCCCTTTAAAATGTCAGCTGCTTTTAAGGCTTCTTGGGTGGTAATGCCCATCGGTGAAATCTGACTGGTACCACGACCCGCATCGGCTAAAAAGCCGCCAACACCACTTAAAAAACCGCCAACAAAAGCGTTACGCATCGCAGGTCCCGATTTATCAACAATCATACCCCGCATTCCATTTGCCCCATCTTCACCGCTTACATAGCCGTCTATCTTAAGTTCCATGATCTCGCCGGTTTTGCGCTCAATGCACGAAAGCGTCTCTAACCGCATAAAAACACGCTCCGAGGCAAGATCGCCGTAAGCCGAACCGATGAGGAAACAGCGCTTCACATCTGTTTTAAAGCCACGGGGCATGTTGCCAAAATGCGTCATTTCGATATGAAGGGGCTGCGGACTAGAAGAAGCCCCAACAGCGGTTGAGGCCACAACGCCAGACGTTAACCGCGCTTTAACAAAGGTTCCCGCTGGCACATAATGATCAATAGATTTTTTTGGTTTTTGATGATCCAGATCTTCTAACTTAAACGACACCGTCATTGTTTTTTTATTTGTGTTCGCTTTGGAATAAGGGTTATTGTCACCAGATATATCTTGTTGGTAGCCTGATGCTAAACTGTCCCCTGTATTAAGAGTGTTCACGCCTTTACTCAAATGAGTGGCATTTAACGTTTGAAGCGGATTGTGTGATGCCAGCTCCTCAGCTGAATCGCTCATCCTTAAAGCATCCTGATTTGGTTCAAAATTTCTAGGTTGATTGCCACCATTCAGTTGGTTACCGCTGTTCATATGAGACCCCAACTGATTTTTTGCCATGGCGTCAACTAAGACTTCGAGTTGTTCGTTTTTCTTCCTTATCAAATCCATTTCAGATTCTAAGCGTTCCACCCATACTTTTTTTTGATCAACACTGGATCTTGCTGTGTCAATTGTCCGTTTTTTAAGGGGCGCTTCTTGTAAAACTGCATTGGAACTCCCAAAAGAAGAACGCATACTCACCGCACCAAGAATCACCAGAATTAAAACGCTAAGCCCGCCAAAGAAAAAAATATTTTGACGCTTTTGAACCGTCTTGCTGTCTTCATCAGCCAGCCATTTTTGAAACGCCTCTTTATACATAAAGAGACCGCTTACCACGTCCTTTTTCTTATCCATTTTTAACCACCACGTAAAGCTGTGTTTTTTGATTTGGTAACAAAACTTTATCTTTTAAGGCCATAGCAACAAGGGGAAATTTACCGCTGCAAGCAGAAAAATAAGATTCAGACAGCGGCATTGGCTGGGGACCCGTGTTTTGAAGGGTAAACTGATGGGCCATAAATCCAACATCTGCTCCTGATTTTTGATACGTCATTTTTATGTTTTTAAGTGTTGGTATTTTTATCAGATCTGAATTTTCTTCTTGCTTCGCCCCGCCACCGTTATAGAGAATTTTAATCAGGTGAAGGGGTGTTTGATGATGGCCTACATTGTTCCTGTTTTCGTCATCACCTTCTAAAAACAACCGCTGGTTGGTGTACAAGGGGTTATGGTATTCTCCTTGAAAACGGGCGGCCCCTCCACTTTGCTGAATCGGATGTGATTCATCTGCCTTTAACACAATTTGTGCAGAGGATTTATCGGATGGCACCAGCTCAAGTTCCTGAAATAATCCATTTTCTGTGTTCATAACAAGATTTTGCTTTTCTTTTAAACCTTTAATAAAAAGGATGCCTTTGCCTTCATCTTTTTCAAATTCAACGTCTTGGTGAAAACCCATCACTTCAGCAATGCGGTCCCCTTGAAGGGAGATGCGGGTAATCCCATCTTTAGAGGCTGTTGCCTTTAAAACCCTATCATCATTCATGATAAGAACTTGTTTGTGTGCGTAAAGGGATGTGAATAATACGGTACAAATCGCCCCGATTTTTAGATAGTGTGAGGGTATTGTCATGAATCGTCTCCTTTTTAAAAGGTCAAATAATGAATGGTTTTTTTAAATAAAGTAGTGGTGTTTGTCTTGGTTAAAGATGCTATTTTACGTGCCATCAACTATGGCATAACACCCTACCCTTTTTATGGCTTAGGACGAATCTTTGGTAAATGCCGCGCCGTCTTCTCCAGCTTCCGCCAAAGGATGAGCCGCTTCTTTAAAACTCGTCAAGCTAAGCTGGGGCGCATATTTAGATGTCTCAAAATCAAGTTTGTATTTTTTATCATCGGATTCAATCAGTTTAGACCCAACAAACGTTGACAGCGTCCCTGAAACAAATGCCGTTCCTTTAGCGCCTTGCTGCAGCACATCAACTTTCTTCGGTTTAAATAAAGTGGAAATCGTATTGTCTTTTATATGTTTTAAGTCAGCTTCAAACTGTTTTTTAACTATTGCTGAGGTTTTTGGATGCACATAGCGCAGCACTAAGCTGTGATGAAAAGTAGAGGTCTCCGGCGTCATATTTAAAAGTTCTGAACTTAAGTAAAGGGCCCATTCTTCAATATAACTTTTTGAAGAGGATCCACCCATGACCCAAACATCTTGAGAAAGCGTTGGTGGCACCAAAATAACTTTATCGTCCCGCGACATTAAATGAACCATTTGCATGACATTCAGCAAAAAAGACCCTGCTAAAATTTTACCCAGTAAATTGCGGTTAGAGAGAACTTTTAAGTACCTATTTATCGTAAAATCAAGATCCATATCTAGCTCCTCAATTAATAAATTCGCGTATGTAAGACGGCGGGGTTACCAAAAACTGTTCATAAGACGTTGGTAAATACCAATACATCACGCCATGTAAATAGCCTTCACCAAAGGATCTTTTAAAAAACCGCATCCCAACAAGGGTCATCGCACTCAAAACAAGCCCCCACAGCACTTCACCAAAAACCATCAACATAAATGCTGGAAGACACACCATCAAAACCTCAGATAGGGGCCACAGTAAAATCCTTGGTGGCATATCCAAATAGTTTAAAATGCTGGTATCAGATGGTTTCATAAAGTACCCTCCTTAAAACGTCACGTCACTTACGGTATCAAAACAGAAAGTGCATGTTCCCCAAATACGCCGTTTATACCAATGCCGCCAATAATGGCAGAAATGGCTGCAGGCGCTGCTGCCCTGTAATCGCCAATCACAACTTTTCTAATATTAATGGCACTATACAAAATACCACCCACAGAAAAAGCACCTGCTAAATAAGGGGTAATCACTTTCCATAAATTATCAATCCCAGCAATGGTTCTAGCACCACCAGCACCAGAACCAGCACCGCCCGTTAAAGCGTCAGCACTTTCCGGCATTAACAAAAAAACCGCCGTTATAAGCGCTGCTTTTTTTTATGATGTTCTTATGGGTGTTTTTCAGATGTTCTTTTTTCATATGTCCTGTCTCCTCTTTTTATAGATGCTTAAATTATGGGTTACACAATTTAAAAACGTAAACCAAAACTTAAAACAACGGTGCCAAAAAAAACGATCAGCGCCTATCGGTCATTTTCACCTAATCCAGTGATTAGGTGAAAATGATGGATACGCCAACGTCTTTAATGACGTCTTAAAAAATCGGTTTTATTTGTGTTCTTTTTAAAAAATTTGTATAACTTAGAGGGGTTGCTTTATAAACGGAAAGACAAGATGTTTTTCAATAAAAAGTCTCATGATCTTCAAAATAATACCCCCTCAACTATTTCAATTGGCGGCGTAACCTTTACTCAGCGAGAAGTTGATGTCATAGCATGTATCATAAACGGGCGAACCTCTAAAAAAAATATAGCTGCTTTTTTATCGATTAGCCCAAAAACCATCACAACACATACACGAAATATTATGCAAAAACTTCACTGTGCGTCGTGGGAATTTATTCCAGCCTTTATTGAAAAATGTCCTGATAAAAATATTTTAGAAAAAAGGTTTAATCAGCTTCTAATCACTTCTAATCCATCACAAAAAAAAGACAAGACAAACAATCAAGAATTTTTTTATGAAAAACCATTTAAAAAACGCAACCGTTCTCCTCTATATTGCATCCTCATTGCTTCTCTTTTCATATTATTTCTGACCATGATACTTGTACAAAATTATGCAGACCTTTCTCATACGCGTGTTACCCAATCAGAAATCAAGTTACCAGAAGAATCAATTTTATTAAAACGGACACAATTATTAGATGAAATCAACTACTACCGGCTAAAGCC
>DITM01000091.1 GCA_002422845.1 Candidatus Paracaedibacteraceae bacterium UBA6184 | reverse complement strand
AACTCTGAACACACCAAAGATTTTTACAACCAGCGCGATGCTGACTTGAGTCGCATAGGTCTGGCTTAGTTAATGTTGTAGGGCTATTATAGCACAAAATAGCTTGATTCTTGTGTAAAAATAGGCGATAAGTACAAGGGATTACCTTGGACGTAGAGCATTGAATCTGGTCAGGATCGAAAGATAGCAGCCAACGGTGTGTAAGCGGGTCAGGGTAATCCTCTTCTTAGTTTTATCCAGGAACAGCTATGACAACTGCATCTTCATATAAAGTCTTTGCTAGGACATATCGACCCAAAGCATTTGGTGAGGTTGTGGGGCAAGATATTGCTGTTCGAATTTTTCAAAATGCATTAAAGCAAAATACGTTAAGCCATGCAATTTTATTAACGGGTATTCGTGGGATTGGTAAAACAACCTCCGCACGATTGTTGGCTAAAACATTATGTTGCCTTGCTCCAATAGATCACATTGACCCCTGCGGCACGTGTGATTCGTGTGTTGCATTTGATCATGATCAGCACACCGATATTGTTGAGATGGACGCCGCCAGCCATACAGGTGTTGATGATATTCGCGATATTATCGAAGGTGTTGCTTATGTTCCAACCTATGGACGATACCGGGTTTACATCATTGATGAAGTCCACATGTTGTCTAAGAACGCATTTAATGCATTGTTAAAGACGTTGGAAGAACCACCAGCCCATGCAAAGTTTATTTTTGCAACGACCGAACTTGAAAAAGTTCCAGAGACCATCGTCTCCCGATGTTTGCAAATTCAATTGCGCCCTATGTCAGTTGAAACGATTCAAGCTCACTTGCAAAAGATTAGCGAAATCGAAAATCTTCCCTTTGATATGGATGGATTGATGCTGATTGCAGAAGCTGCGAAAGGATCGATGCGTGATGGGTTGTCGATATTAGAAAAAGTTTCAAGTTACACACGGTCGACGGGTGAAAGCATGACGATGGATGTCGTCGAGCGCATCCTGGGTCGCCCACCGCAAGCTGAGTTGCAACGGTTATGTCTGGCCATTAAGTCTGGAGATGTTGTCTCTGCAATTCAATGTGTGAGATCTTTATTTAGCCATGATATTGAACCTATGGCCATTACAAAAGGACTTTTAAGCGCGCTGCATCAATCATTGTGCAGCACCATTGGCATTCAGCAAGATAATAATCAGACTTTTTTTAAAGAATTGTCAGTTGCGCAGTTAAATCGATTGTGGTCCATTGTTCATAATGCCGTTCAAGAATTGATGGTGTCTCCTGTACCTCAAGAATCATGTGAGGTGATGCTGATACGCTTGTGCCATGTGTCGGACATTCCGCCATTGAAGCAATTGATTCAGGATATCGAAAACAAACTGTCATCGACAGACGCTATAGGATCTGCTAGTACTCAATCTAGCGTTCCAGTTTCCGCTGTTCAAGTTCAGCCGTTAAGTAGAAAGTCAAACCTTACGAGTTTTGATCGATTGATTGAATGGGTTGAAACTCAAAAAGATCCCCATCTGTCATTCTTTTTAAAGCGAGATCTTAGAGTTCATGGATTTAAACCAGGGTACATCGAATGCAGTTTGCACAATCCCGAAGATCAACAGTTATTAAAACAGTTAAAGCAACTGCTTCAAACGGTGTTAAATGAGACGTGGACATTTGAGTTGGTGCAGTCAACGGCTGCGACCCCCGCAACATTTCATGGGCAGGTGCAAACACAAGAAGCCAATGCAAAACAACACGTGATAGAGTCTGAATTGGTTCAACACGCCTTACACGCCTTTGAAGGGGCAAGTGTTGTCGTGGATCGAATATTGTTGGATAGTTGAAATAAAAACAGCTTGACACTCTCTCAGCCGCCTGCTACCTCTGGTGTGAGCCCGAATCATAATCTTATAATAAATGCTCTTTTATATCAAAAAATATAGAAAACAAGGAGCTTTTATGAAATTAAGGAAATTATTAGTCTGTGGAATTGCCACAGGGTTATTAGTAGGTTGTTCGACAACACCAGATGATCAAAAGCCTCAATTAACTGAGAAAACTAGAATTAAGGATAAAGAAAGAAAAATAGAACAAAACCCAACAATCCAATATTTATTTGGTAATTCGGCGGAGGTTAAACTGCTATTGCCTGGAGTGATTGGTGGCTCAGATCAATTATATGGTGTATTAGGCAATCCGATTAAGAAAACGATAAAGTCAATTTGGAGAAAGTTTGAAAATAAGGGGTTCAGTGGATACAACGCATCACTATTAGACGGTGAAAAAGTTGGATGGTCTGCTTCGTTTAACGCTGTATATACTAGCATGCGGTCTTTAGCTCCCCCTCAAACTGATAACGACTTTCATTCCAGATTTGTAGAATACTTAGTTAATTTGACTTCCGAATTATCTTTGAGTAAAGAATATTTTCCATTTGAGGTTACTAGGCAGGAGCTTAAGCACGCTAAAACGCTTTTCGGATTAAAATATCAAGGTAGGGACTTAACAGTTGTAAAAACAGATGATGGAAAATATGAAGCCGTTCTTGCAAAGGAGTTTCGTCCAGGAGCTGTAAATTCCGGATCATTTTCTGTTCCACCTAAAATCGATTCTGATATTCCTGTAACGCAAGCGCAGATTGATGAATGGAACCAAGTGTTTATCGATGCCTTGAAAGCTGATCCATTTTTTGGAAAAGATGAAGAAGCATCTGATTTTGATCCAAGAAAATATAGAAGTTATGGAAACAATGCAGATTCCCCCACCGACACTTCTGATTCAGCCTCTACATTAGCTGCGTTGAAGGGAAAGTCTGGTATGGATGCAACGTCATTGATGATGAATGGAGTTTCTGGATCTCACGTTGATCTTGGGTTGCCGGTGTATGTGCAATTAAAAGGATCTATGGATCAAGGTAAATCTACGACTGGAATGACAGGACTTGTTGCCTATAAGTTGGGTAATTCTGTGTTGGGTGTCATTCAATCTTATGCCAACTTTGGAAACTGGATTTACTGCAGATAGTCGTCACCTGGAATCCTCGATCATTGCAGCCCATTCATTTGGATTGATGTTTGTTGAAGGTCAGTTCGGATCTGTCTCAGCGACAGACGTAAACTTTAAGAATTGGTCAGGAGTTCGATCTCAATTAAGACTCGGCATTGATACGCCATTCGGTGCACCCTTTGTACAACTGACTCACAGGGATTTTGGACACACAGCCGATACTGCGGGATACGTTGGATTTGAAATCGCGAATACAGAAATTAAAACGGACACTTATGCTTTCAGCACTTCATTGCACAAAGATTGGTCACCATTCGGTTCATGGATCAACAGGTTCCATCGATTGGACAGTGGCGCTCAACCTAAACAGCGGTGCGGCGTTCACCACTAACCTAAACCTTGGGTCAGCCGCAGAATCTAAAGCTGCATTCAATCTATCTCTCGATCGCTAATCTTAATATCCCCCAGAAATGGGGGGATTAATTCTTCAAGAAATGCCGTTCAAAGTATTGATACAGTTGGGTGCTGAGGTAGACGATGATTTTCATCTGATCTTCCTCAAACTCTTTTAGTGTAATGCGACCATGTTCATGTAACCAAGCTAATGCTTTCCCATCGTCGATGCGTAATGATACGCAATATTGCTGATCGTTGGTGCCCAGGTGATCTTCAATGATTTGCGCCAGATCATCAAGCCCAGTTTTATTAACGGCCGAAATAAAGACAGCTTCTGGATGCGCGTCTTTTAGGGTTGAGATCATTCCTTCGGGGGCGTTATCAATTTTGTTATAGACGGGGATAATTTTACTGGGCGAATATTCGCCGCGTTTTTTCAAAATGGTTTGAATAATTCGGAAGACTTCTTGCTCATGAGCGTCTCGTTGGGGGGATGAAATATCTTGTACGTGCAAGATGACATCGGCGTCCAAGGTTTCTTCTAACGTGCTTTGAAAAGCAGTGATAAGTTGAGGGGGTAAATCTGAAATAAACCCAACAGTATCGGATAAAATGATCTGTCGACCGGATGGCAATTTTAGCTTTCGACGAGTGGTATCAAGGGTCGCAAACAATAGGTCTTTTACAAACACAGATTCATCGGTCAGTGTATTAAATAATGTTGATTTCCCAGCGTTGGTATATCCGATTAACGCAACGTTTAACATGTCAGAACGTTCGCGAGCTTTTTTCTGAATGCGATTGGTTCGGGTGACATCGACCAGTTTTTCTTCTAAGCGTTGAATTTTAAGGCTTAGAATGCGTTTGTCCATTTCCAGCTGAGATTCACCGGGGCCTCCGATAAATCCAAGGCTTCCTCGTTGACGTTCAAGATGAGACCACATGCGAACTAATCGAGTTTTTTCATAGGTTAACGCAGCAAGTGCAACTTGCAGACGACCTTCTGCTGATTGAGCTCGCCTAGCAAAAATTTCAATAATAAATCCGGGGCGGTCATATACTTTAATACCCAGAGTTTTTTCAAGGTTGCGTTGTTGTAACCCCGTTAAGAATGCATCTAAAAACAAAACATTAGCGCCGGTGTTTTTGATGTTCATTTTTAACTCTGTCAATTGACCCTCACCAATCAGTGTAGATGATCTGATTTTTTTTAAGGGGTAAATGCTGGTGCCGGCGACGGTTAAGTTAATGGCTTTAACTAAATTGCTGTCTTCTTCGACACGAGCCGTGCGATCCATGACGTTAGAGTGGGGGTAATGAACATAGGCAACCCAACACAAAGACCCAGGAAGATCTTTAGGTTTAAAATCAAGCTCCTGGGCTTCGGATAGAATAAAGTTTAATTCGTTATTAATCGTTTTCGTCTTCTGCTGATCCATTTAATGCAAAGGGGTTAAGTGGCATAACAGTAGATATAGCATGTTTATAGATCAGTTGTGAATGGTCATCTCGACGTAATAACATAGAAAAGTTATCAAACCAGGTAATAGTACCTTGTAATTTTACGCCGTTTACCAGAAATACAACGACTGGAGCTTTATCTTTTCTAAGGGTGTTCAAGAACAAGTCTTGAATATTTGGTGCTTTTTCAATTATTTTTGCTGACATTTTTTTAAATCCTTATTGATTTTAAAGCTTGAACACACAAAATTGGGTGTCTGATATATCCAAGCCAGTAAATACATCTCAAAATTAGGAGGTTTGTATACTTATAAGGGGTATATCACAAAAAAAACAAAAAGTCAAGTTTTTTTCGAGCGGCTATGATTTTTTACATGACTACCTTGCTTCAATTGCAAGGCAATCAAAAGACATATAACAAATAACGTACCTAAAACGACGATAAATGATTTGTCAAACATTTCTAAAGAATACTGTGGAACGCCATCCAACAGGGTGCCATCCCAGTAATTTTCTAACAGTTTTCCAACCATTTGGTTTAAGATAGCGCCACCAAACATATTAAACGCATTCACGATACTAATCGTTAACCCAGATGTTTCTTTTGTTGTCTCTAAGGCAGCGCCTGTAAATGACATCATAATCGCCCCAGAAAATAATCCTAATAAAAACAGAATAATTTTTGCTGCAGCAAAGGGCAGATCTGGAATTAACATAAAGCTAAAAAATAAAGATATCAGGACAATTGCACTCAGTTTTATACCAGTAAAGATTTTATTTTTTTTCTCAAAATACCAAGGTAATACTAAGCTTCCAATGGCCAGACCAATATACATTGTCATTGCTGCGGATGCTGCATCAGCTCTCATGACGCCATAACGTTTTGTTAGATACGCTGTTCCCCACAAATCTGCAATGACAGTTAAAGAAGAAAAGAGACCTAATCCAAGAATGCCATAAATATATACAATTTTATTTTTAAACACCTTTTTTAAGATATCAAAATTAAAGGGCTCTTGATTTGTAGGTTTTATATATGAAGGCAAGTTAGACATAATAAGAATAACGATCAATAAACCTAACCCACCCAATGTAAGTATCGTTAATCTCCAACCGATAGATTCCAACAACGATACGACCAAGTTTCCGGAAATCAAAGCTCCTAAAGTTCCCATGGTTAATGTTGTTCCCATGTACAGCCCGCGATGACCCGCAGGGATATAATCAGCACATATTTTTAATGAACACATAAATACAGGCGCAGATCCAATGCCCATTAGCAATCGACCTAATTGTAAGTGCCACAAAGCTGTTGACCAATAAAACATGCATGCACCCAGCATACACATGCTGATGGCGACAAGTGCAACTTTCTTTAATCCCAGTCGATCAACAATCGCGCCCAATGGAATTTGTAATCCACCATAGGCATATAGGTACATGGCGCCCAAGCTTGAAAAGTCAACGGCGCTTAATAACAAGTCCGTTCGCAGTTCTTGCTCTGCGACGCTGGGAAATACGCGCAATACGTATTGATACATATAAAACAATGATAAAGAAAACCAAGCTAACTTGGGCGATGACAAACGTTGCATTTGAAAACTCTGTTATTAATTAAAAAGTATGTGGTTGGATCATACTTAAAATTTAAAAGATGTCAAAGCGAAAAAGATCAATCATTAATACATAGACAAACATGGGGAGGCTGATTTTTAAAGAAGTTTTTAGTCTGTAAAAAAGTCTAAATCAAACTTATTTTATAGAATTCAACTGCAGGTTGCAAAATCACTGGGTCGTCTTCTGTCACAATTGGCAGCGATAAAAACACCTGATAGGGAAGGGACGACCCCATCACTAAGGGCTTTATCTGAGGCCAATACTTTTTCCCAACAGGTTCTAATGTTTTTCCAATCGGTAAGGGCGTTAAATTGAATCGATGATCATACGTCATGTCGGTGGATGTAATGCATTCATGAGGGCACTTAAGCCATTCACGCAGAACATACATTTTATTGTGATGTTCCATCCAATAGCAACCAGCAAACGTAAAAGGTTTAATTTCAGTTGCGGTGAGCTTTTGAATCAATGACTCCATATTATGCCGCACATTTGCGGTTGTGATGGTGATCCCTCTAACCTGAGATGTTAGACGCAATGCAATTCGTTTTATTAAGGATATTGGCAATTGTTTCAGATTCAAATCACACTCAATAAATTTTAATTCATCATTGAACGTAACGTGTTGAGAAATCCAATCGTTTGCCGACCAGTCTAATGCTTGATCATCAGCAGACAGCTTTTCACACACAAATTGAATGATCATCGGTGATAATCCCAATTGAGACAATGGTTCAATTTGATCACGCCATCGAATTCGTTCATATTTTCGCATCTGATTGCTAGGGTCGTCGATCCACGGTTGATGTTGATGGATCAGATAATCCTTTAAAATTTCAGGATCGATATTCAAAAAAGGACGATATATATTGATGCCATCTCGATGACTGTGAGGTAACATTCCCGCAAGCCCTTTTAATCCGCTGGCGTGGGATAGCCGCATGAAAAACGTTTCCCATTGATCGTGGGCATGATGCCCTAACCATAAATGTTCAATGGTGTGCTGTTTGCAATATCCAATTAATAAATCATATCGGGCTTCTCTAGCCTTTTCTTGCACATTGCTGGTGATCGCAGCGTGATCCCATATCAATGTTTCATGATGAATCCCACGATCGGTCAACCACTGGTGTACACGCTGGGCTTCATAGGCTGACTCTGGACGCAGTTGATGCTCTATAGTAATAGCCGTTAACTTTAATTCATGAAGCTTGGCCCACTCATTTAATAATACGCATAAAGCTAAACTATCTGCACCCCCCGACACAGCAACAGCAATGTGCGTTGAATTTACGGGGGTGAGGAGTGAGTCAAAGTGTTGCAACAATAAATTGAGATTGGGAAAGTTCATTTGTTTAAATAAGTTTCTGGCGTATATGTTGAACCTTAGTTGACGGGGATGATTCTGTCAAGATGCAACGTGCCATTGAACCCATTAGATTAGAATAGATTCGATATGTTCTGACGCATATTACAAAACAATCTCAAAAAACACAAACTCTTGACTTCTTTGACAAGAGTCCTTATCTATCAATTATATCAGTTATAGGAGATCCAAACATGAAACACATACTTCAATCACTACTAATGACAACTGTACTTACCTTACCCACTGCTTTCGCTTCAGATCAAATGTCTGCTTTCGATAAATCAACAACTGATGCCCTTGCAACACCCGAATCAAATCCTCAAGTTAAAGCTCAGCTTGAAGTCCAGCTTACAAAGGATTCATTTGATAACCCTGCATTAAACGCTATGAAGCTGAAGATGCTGATTAGTACATATAAGGCTCTTGTTGCTCTCATTAACAAGTATCCAACATTTACTGCCCGTCAGAAATTAGTAGAAGATCTATTACCCAACGCAACTCCAATTCATATTCGAGACGTAGCAGATGGATTAAGAATTCTTGGACTCAACTATCCTGCTGGATCTGATGAATATAATGAATATCATCACAGCGCTCAAACCGTCTATGACGGATTAACTTCTTATGGAGGAGAAACTCCACATGATATGATCGCTAGAGCATCAGGATTCCAAGGTCTTGTATGCGGATATTTTTTTACAGAACCCTCTAAAAGTGTTGAGTATAGTGAAAGAGCTGCAGAACTCTATGAACTAGCTGCCAATCATGCAACTGCAACTGTAGAGGATATTCTATATGCAGCAAATCAATTATATTTGATTGGATTTGAATCTGCACCAGGATCCACTAAATCTGAGCATTATGAAAGAGCTGCAGCACTCTATGAAATAGCTGCCAATCGTCCAACTGCAACTGTAACGGATATTCTAAGGGCAGCAAGTAAATTATATTCTATTCACCTTCGCGTTTCACCAGGATCCGCTAAATGTGCTGAGCATAATGACAGAACTGCAATACTCTATGAGCTAGCTGCCAGTCGTGCAGATGCAACTCCAGATGATATTCTAGGGGCTGCAGATGAATTACGCAATCTTAAATCCAAATATTATCAAAGAGTTGCAGCACTCTATGAACTAGCTGCCAGTCGTGCAACTGCAACTCCAACGGATATTCTAAGGGCAGCAGATGGGTTAAAATCTCTTGGACGTGAATCTCTAGGATCCGTTGAATCTGAGTATTATCAAAGAGCTGCAGCACTCTATGAACTAGCTGACAGTCATAGAACTGCAACTGTAACGGATATTCTAAGGGCAGCAGAAGGATTAAAAGCTCTTGGAAGTGTATGTCGAGGATCCGCTGAGTCTGAGTATTATCAAAGAGCTGCAGTACTCTATAAAAAATCTGCACATCATCAGGATGCAACTTCAAGTCATATTCGAGACGCAGCAAATAGATTAAGTCTTCTTGGATCGGAACTCCACCAAAGAGCCGATGAACTCACCAATGCACTCTATGAACGATCGGCACAGCATCGGCGTGCAACTTTTCGAGACGCAGCAAATGGATTAAGCCTTCTTGGATCGGAACTCCAGCAAAAAGCCGCTGAACTCTATGAACTATCGGCACGTCATCCGAATGCAACTCCAGATGATATTGAATCTGCAGAAAAAGGATTAGATAAGCTTGGAGTTCAATATTATAACAGATCCGCTGCGTTACTTAGAATGCGTTCTGAGTTACTTAAACGATTACGCAAATAAATAAGTATTGTTCTTGACACTTCAAAATCACTTTGTATACTAATAACTAGAATTGCGA
>DITM01000009.1 GCA_002422845.1 Candidatus Paracaedibacteraceae bacterium UBA6184 | reverse complement strand
CTAATTGTGAAGACGGGTTCTTAAAATGTCATTTCCTGATTTAAAGGGATTTGGTGTAGCAAATCTTGCTTACATGCGTTCATATCCTACTTTAGCTAGCCATAAATTTATGGGGGTTCTGCCTTGGGAGATGGCATTGATTGTATAAGTCGAGGCAAAGTTTCGGCACTTGCTACGTCCGTCATGTACTTTTTCCCATCTGCCGCCTCTAATTTCAGTTGGTTACAATTTGTAACCGACTCACGGCCCTCTTTGTTGAGTCGATTTTTTAACACTTTCCAATAATTTCGGGCAGTTTGATAATTTTCTTGATCTGTAAGAATTTGAACAATTTCCACTACAGAAAATAACCATGTTGTTAGATTATCAGGAACACCATCTGTCCCTCAAAAACCAAATTATCGTTGATAAGCTATACATAGTTCCTAAAACTAAGATAGGGGCTTGGGAGTAGGTTTCGATTTAGAGGATTTATACCGCTCTTCTGATAGTGTCGTTTGGAGTGTTTCTAATATAAGTTCGCCTTCTAACCTAAATTGGGAGGGAAGGTATGAAAGATAAGCGCTTAAAGCAATTACAAGATCGTTGATTTCATGGGTGATCATGTGAAAATCTTGGATTAGATCTGCATGTTTAGACGCAAATGCAGTGATATCATCCTGTAAGAAAGTCGCGTGTTTAATTTTTTGTATATGTAGTACGGAGGGTAAGATCTGAATATGAGATTTTAGTTCATCAAGAAGAGCTACTGAAAGGTTGTAAGTAATTGTTTCAGCGTGCGGAAAGGCAAGCGAAATCAATTGCATTTGGTTCGATGATTTTAAAGGAAAGGATACGCCAGAGATAATACAATGGTGCTTTGCCTCTTCAAACAGTTTGAGCTGTTGATCTCCTAAGGGTTCCTTATGGAGACTTCCGCCCCAGAAGATATGATCGGTAGTCGTATTAAACCCGGCAAGATGAACTGGATCAATATGATCATAGCCTTTGTCCATATAATGATCCATCCAACTGCGGGGGTAGGAGGTCAATACGTCTATAGTCTGATTACTTTTGGAAGCAATCGTAATACCTGACAGCTCATAGAATTGCTCTAGTTTTTTTATGTAGGTGGATAGTTGACCTTCAAAAAAGTGCAGTGTCATTGTTTGGGCTCTTGATTCGATAAATGAATAAGCAGTTTGTTAGATAGAATAGAGAATATTAAAGTTGGGCTCACAATCACATGGTCGATCAAGTGAATGTTTAAGGGCAATAGAATTTTATTAAGTTTCTGTGTTGTGGCAATATCGTTGTAAGACGGTCTAACGCTGCCGGTTGGATGATTGTGCGCCAATATTAGGTGTTTCGCATTATGATTTAATGCAAGTTTTACCACCGTATTTATGGGTAAGGATGCGGATGTTTCGCAGCCAGTATTAATCACTTCAGAGTGAATATATTTCTTTTTAGAAGAGATTAATACAACAAATAAACCCTCAATATTAAGATGTGCAATGTGTAGCTTAATATAGTCCAGATATGGGGTTGCATCCAGGGTTGAAAAGTCATGCAGTCTTCGTTCTTGAGTTCGAAAAAGAAGGGTTCGTATTAACCGAAAATGCTGAATGTGTTGGGGTGTTAACCCATAGGTTATCCCCAGTTCATCAATAGGCGCAACGAGTATCGCTTCGATACTCGTATATCGTTCAATAAGCTGAGTCGCCTTTACGTCATTGAGAGGTGAAAAGCTAATGAAATTCAGTAAGCTTTTTACTAGGGTAACATCTAGGGAGTTATTCATTTATTATTCGTTTTATTATCAATACCAAAGTTTACAGAAAGTGTAGTCTGTTATTTCAATAAAGACAATTGATTTGATCCTTGGGTTACACTTTTGAGTAAGCTGGGTGTTAATGGAATCCAAGTAGGAATCATTTGTTCAGGTAACGTTTCGCGAATGCGATTACAAATATCAAGCGATACCCTTGTTTTACCTGACACCATCTGTCCGCCCTCGGGAATTGTAAATATCTTGCTGGTTCGTTCCCAAGGGATATTAATATATCGCATCATGGTTTCAATATGGGGTTCTGTTAAGGCAATAAACTCCTTGGCGTTGACTAGGCATCCAAACTCAAAGATAGAATAAAAGAGGCGACGGACAGCGGGATTAGCCGCTCTATCAAACTCTGGAGGTAAGTCGATAAAGAATCGACTTATTTCCCAGACCCTTGGATCTCTTGGGATAGCATTCTCTAAAAGCTCAGGAAACATATCACCCAGTAAATAGGGTTGGTGGGTTGGTAGTAATCTAGCACCGCCTAAAATCTTACCGTTTTCTTCCCAGATAATATGGGTTGCGAACTCGGTATCAAACTGATCCATCTCGCGACCTTCGTTATGAGGGATATCCCACTTACGTTTAACGACAAAGACATCATAGCGTTTTTGAAAGTATCGATCTAAAGTTTCTTTAAAAAAATCTTTATTTGCAGGTGTAATATAAAAAATCATGGTCTCACATTCCTGGGTTTAGACAAGATCACAAAACACCAGCAACACCAAACAGTCCTTGCCAATTAATAACTGAAGGTTTTATAGGTGCAAAATTCAATAATTCAAGGGAGGATCTCGGAATAAGTCAAAAAATCACGTGGACTAGTCAAATATATCCAAGTTCCGATAGTTAGAATGTGGTTGGAACTCTGATGAATTTGATTAAAGTTTGAGTAAATAAGAAAATGGGGGGGCAACTTTTTTGTAGTAGCACCAAAAAAACGACAGTTTTCTGGGTGGTATCGTTCGGATTATTTGCAGCATTGGCTGAGTTTGAGCGAGAATTGATTGTTGAACGTATTCAAGCCGCTTTAGCCGTCTTGGCGGCCGCCCAAAAAAGATAGATAAAGCAACGAGTGATGATGTGGGCACTGGCTGCTATGAGTTCTCATCTCTCTAATACACTTGCTTGTATCTGAGGCATTTTAAGATCGAAACGTATCGGCAAGTGCTACATCATCAGGATCATTCAATTAGTCGCATTATTACTTGATAAACCAAGAAATGGGGAGGTAATCTTTCATGAAATCCTACTACGAAAAAATATTCGTAGTAGGATTGATATTGTGTCATGTTTAGTGCTTCTTAACGTCTCTTACAACGTCGATTGCTGTTGTAACAACGACCTTCGTGCCCCTTCTGCAATTTTTGGCAAGACGCTTTAACAAAAACAGGCCATCCTGGAAGGGGTCCAACTAGCCAACCTTTAAAGCCATCCCATCTTGGACCACCCCCGCGTAGTCAAACATGACTTTCCAGCCAAAAAGATCCATCAGATCGTTCTTTCACAGAAATATATCCCTGTTGTAAAAACTGCGCTAGTTGATCATTATGAACAATGCTTCTTAACTGAGCATCTAAATCATACCCTGGAATACTATGATTTAAATCATCTTTTGCAACACTAAACTGTTCATTGTTATAGGTAACTCTAATATTCTCTAATGCACTTGGAACAACCAAAGCTTCATCCTTGATCTCAAGTTCAGTTGCACTTAATCCCGAGCACAAAAGAATTGGAACTATGAATAATTTTCTCATTTTACATTCTCCCTATTTATTTCTTGATGGAACGCCTTTGAACCATTCCCAAGAGCTTCGGTGTTTTCCTTGAGATAACCACGTTGTAGGAGGTCTATGATTAGCCACATCCCAAGTGGTTGTGATGATCGTCTTGACTGCTGATGTTCCAGCGTTAGAAAGTGTACTCATCAAGTCTGAAGCATGTATTTCGGATCATGTATCATTTCGTGTGGACACCGAAATATCGGAAAAAAGTATTTGAAGAGCCGTATCGAGAGGTACTAAAGAAGATCATCGAAAAAATAGGCTATGATTACAATATAGAAATAGTCGAACTAGACATACCCGAAGACCATATACATATTATACCGACCCCTAATGTCCAGACCATTAAGCAGCTAAAGATGAGGAGATTTTGTGTGTTGTTATATCCTGCTGCTGCTCAATCTTTGTTGTTAGTTTAAACGACCAATAGGTGGGGTGTTTTAACCCCATTATGATCTCAATGGGTCGATGGTTATCGATGCCGCTATGTCGACGATCATTATTGTACCAGTCAATATTCCGATGGATGGCTTCTCTGGCCTCGGCAACGGTTTCATAGGTATTCAGATAAACCTCTTCTTCCTTCTTCTCGCAATCTATACCCTCCCGAACAAAGCCTTGACGATGCCCTTAATACAGTTCTGTTTATCGCAACAGATTTTAGATTATGGTTGTGCACAATATATGCTGCTTAGGAAGTGGGGGGAGATATGTGCGAAAAGCCAGGCATTGAGTAAAACAAGCTATGTTTTATTTTAATCTTGTTTTTTTAAAAATATTGCTTATTATAATCAAATGATTAGAATTCAGAAACATAAGATCATCACAGATCTAAATAAAAAGATAGCGCTTTTGGTTGGCCCTAGACAGGCTGGAAAAACATGGCTGGCTAAAGATATCGCCAAGTCATTCTCAAATAGCCTTTACTTAGAACCCGTCTTCACAGTTAGGAAAGAGGATTTAAAAGAGTC
>DITM01000075.1 GCA_002422845.1 Candidatus Paracaedibacteraceae bacterium UBA6184 | reverse complement strand
CATCGAGTCGCGAGTAATCATTATACGCCCAAAGTATACCGTACCAATGTGGTCCATATGTCTTTTTGGCGACAGTTTCCATAAGGGAGTACATGATATCCCTATGTTCGTGATCACCAATAAAAACAGCAGCGGATTCGGCTAGTGCGCGCCAAGTACCAAACCCAGACGTGACCATTAGCGGACCCTTGTACGAGCCATTAAACGCCCACTCTACGGTAGCAACGGCCACCTTGGCCATATAATTCATTTCGGTTTCGGTATAATTCATTGGTTGTGGAAAAATCATTTTAGCCTTCTTTCGTGAATATTTTGTCAAAAGTGTCAACCAACTTAGGGAAAATTGTCTTCAAATGCGACTTATACTCTTCGCTCACCTCAGCAAACTTGCCAACCATTATTAGATCAAAATCTGGCTTCCATTTTTCAGGAACATTAAATACATATGTTGCATAGGTACAATCAAAATCGTCATCAAAATCGCCAACAAAATTAGGATCTGATTGCATTTCAGCAACCTCATCAACATAACTTTCACGATTGTCGCCACCGACGCGGGTATACACCATGATGCAGTTGTTGTATTCTGGTGTGTCTTCACTTCCAACGACTCTTAGCGCTACTGACCCAACAAAACAGTCCCTGAATCGTGGATACTCATCTGGATGTTTACCAAGCATCGGCAAAATAAAAAATGTTGCAGGGTTCATTCCGTTGACCATATTATACAGGCTCATGTTTATTTCCTTTCGTTGTTAACCATACAGACTAGCCAGCCACCATCCCGGCTCTCCACAATCAGGATCAATTATTTTCGCGACTCGCTTTAACTCGGCAACAGCCTCTGGAGTCACAAACTTATTCATTTCTTCAAAATCTAAAAGTGTTGGGTCGCCTCTCCATGCCTTATGTTCCGTTCCGCGTATACACAAAATATACATTGGATAATCATAAGAACAATGTTGGCAGAGTTCTAATTGTGAGTTGTTTATAATGTCGGATTTTTCTTTATAATCCATTTCACTACTATCAACCCCCAAAATAACATCAACATACCAATCGTCAAACTCTTCATGCTCTAGCGGATTTCCGTCTTCATCTTCTACATCACAACCAAACGGAAACTCAAATTCTTCACCGAAACAAATACCATAACAAATAATCCCATCAGAAGATATGCTCATTTTGGCTCCTTTTCAATTATTTCGTTTGCCGTCCTAACCAGTTCCGATATAATAAATTCATCCCATTCTTTTCTGGCACCTTCTTGCATCTCCATATAAGTTGGGTACTTTTCACGATACGTTAACTTTTCCTTTTTTCCCCAAATATTAACATGTTTCTTACCGTTTAGAATATCGTGAATCATCCCAACATGACTCAAGTGTACGGGATCCTCGCTCCATCCGTACTTATAAACACACTGCAAAACTATATTTTGCATAATTCTATTAGTGTACTCTTTGTTAGACAAAACACGCATACCACGATAATACTTTACAAGTAATCGTTTTCTGGTATTGCTGTCTAACTTCATCATACGATGAAAATTAAGGTTGTCGATAATATCGAATCGCTTTACTATTAGGGCGAGTCCAGCAGCCACCCTAATTTTGTGAACGTATTTTACATATGAATCACCTTTACGGTGCGCCAACAGGTTAATTGCGGCACCAATATCAGGCCTAAACATAGATGTAATTGATTCAATAGTTTCTGCGCCATCTTCGACAACATCGTGCAAAACAGCAACAATTCTCTCGTCATCAGTTTTACACATACACATTACACGAAAAGGGTGTTCAATATAAGGTTCGCCAGACTTATCGAACTGACCCGAATGTACGCGAATAGCGACTTCTTTAGCGAGATCTAGGGTTGCATACATGTTAATCCTTATGGTTGTGAACCTTGTCATAAAGTTCTTTGGTTGCCTCAACTAGAGTAGGTGTTCCGGGACTGCTATAACACTCTGGCGCTCTACCGCTTGGCATAGAATCCCAGTAGTCCTTAATCGCCTTGTCGGCGGCTTCTTTAGTCGGGTAGTATGTTTCACCATCAGGTCGCTGCCCCCAACCTCGCTCATACTCAGTCCACTTCACTTGATATACTGCATATAATCTTCCAGCGTGATTTTTGGTATCCATGACGCACTCCTTGGGTTGCTTCCGCAACCAGATAGGTCATTATACCGGAGTATCCAGGTTTGTCAAACTAATTCCGCGTTTTGCCGCATCAAAAAGTGCTTGCGCATCACTAAATATTTCGGTAGCATCCCAAGCAGTTTTGATGTAAGTATATTTCTCATCATGTAAGTGATCATAATCTGCGCCAATCTGAATACTGGTAACTTTAGCCCCATCTGAGTGCTTCTTAAAATACGAACAATAAGAATGTAGGTATTGTTGTAGTTCTTGTGGTACTTGCATCATTGTGTCAATTTGCATCAACTCATTAAACCACGGGTGTTTTGGGTATACATATAAATACACACACCACCGATATGGCCCTCTGCCGTGAGCCGTATTGTCGTCATGTTGAACACAGTGCTGCGATATTTCGACACAAAAATTTGCATCACTTTTGCGCCACAAAGTTTTAACGGACCAACCATCAGGTGTAATCATTATTGCGCCTTTCCCGTTTCTTTACAGGCTGTACACGGCTTCCATTTTGTACCAGTTTCAATGTTCCAACTTGAAAATACTTTGCCGCTTCCAGTACATTTTGAACATAGCCCAGTTTTGAATTCCCAATCAGTAACCCACTGATCATGTTCTTGTTTTGTATAATATATTTCTCTTTCTGTGGTCTTGTCGCCCTTTTTGAAATTAATATGACCTTTGCGCTTTCCCCTCACGAATCGTGGCGCACATATCCCAATAACGAGAATAATACCATAGTCTTGCCCCATTGTTTTCCACTGACGCATCACCCAGTTGTCGGGCATTTTGGCTAACTCTCTCGCGTGTAGTTCGTACAGATTAATCATGTTCTTGCCGGTCCTTCAAAATCACACCAGTGGCTAACCATATCATCATTACAATAAAAGTCATCGCCATCTTCATCATCCCAACACTCTTCTTCTGAATTCCACCATAACAACTTGTAATTATGACTCTTATGATACACCAAATATAGAGTCTCTTTTGTTGGGTGCGGGTTTTCTTGGGTTGCTTTAATCCAGTTCATTTTAATCCTCCACGGTTGTCGAAATTTCGCTTTTATTTTCAACAGTTATATCTTGATAAAAAATTTGCCCAATAGGTAAAGTTGGAGTAATATCAATCATGTCAATAACTTTTCCACTAAAGTATGGTCTAGATATTATTACTGCCATCTTGTTAAGCACTTGTTCCATTCGCGCCACGAACTTACGGTTCGCTACTCTTTTAATCCGCCTATTACGCTTGCGAGTTGTGTGGCGTTTCATTTCTTCTCCTTTTGCAATTCAAAACCTTCATTAAAAAGCGCCACAATTAATTGCTTAGTTTTTGCGCGTATAATCTGTATAACTTCTTTAATATCGGTAACACCTGCTTCTTTTGCTTGGTTCTTCAACATTTGACAATGTAGACAACACTTTCCAATATTAATTGGTGTGTATCCTTGGTTATCATCAAAACGCTCAATGGTTAATCCCTTTGAAGTCTGAAACACCAACTTTTTATAGCGCCGTATAAGTTTGTTATAACCTATATAACCTTGTGCAAACTCGCGAACCTTTTTGAATACTTCATAGTTAATGCCACAATACACGCACACTTCTGGTGTGTCAATATACCAGCGTCGAAATTCTGCAAGCGTAAACTTAAAGGTTAAACATCGATTGAATGCGTCACTTCGTTTGGCGTGAAATTTGTTCTCAATGTGTGATAATTTTTTGTTTGATATTTCGCGTACAAGTACCATTTGCCACCTCTGCTGTTATTGTAGCGTGTGAGCAGCCGTTGTCAAGCCAAGTTAGCACAAAACGTTTCCGCTGTCAAGCGGAAACAACCACCATGACAAAAAATTTTGAATGTGAATTTTATCGTAAATATTCTAAAAAAAGAAAATTATTTTATAGTTTTAGATAATTAAAATTGTAATGAAGACAATTTTTAGATCATATAAATTTAGAATATATCCAAACAAGGACCAAAAAGTGTTGTTATCGCAGCATTTTGGGTGTTCTAGATTTATATATAATTATTTTCTTGACCTAAGAAATAAAAATTATTTAGAAACAAAAACAAGTTTAACTTTTGCAAAGTGTTCAAGCGCTTTGACACAATTAAAAAAAGATAACTCTTATATTTGGTTAAATGATGTTAGCGCACAATCACTCCAATCTTCTTTGAGGCATCTTGATTCCGCTTATAACTCATTTTTTCAAAAGAAATCTAAGTTTCCAAAATTTAAAAAGAAGGCAAACAAACAAAGTTTTACAGTGCCTCAAGCCTTTAAAATTAAAGATAACAAACTTTTTATACCAAAATTCAAACAAGGAATTACGATTAAGGTTCACCAAAAAGTTTTAGGTGAAATCAAACATATAACAATTTCAATGACTCCTACTGGTAAATATTTTGCCAGTTTGACTTGTGAACAGGAATACACGCAGTATGAGCCGACAGGCTCAAGTGTTGGTGTAGATGTTGGTATAAAAGATTTAGCGATTCTAAGCAATGGTAAAAAGTACAAGAATGTTAGATCGCTGAAATTACGATTAAAGAAATTAAAGTTTAAACAGAGTCAGGTTAGCAAAAAGGTTAAGGGTTCTAATAGTCGTAAAAGGGCCATTAGGCAGTTGTCGTTAGTTCACGAGAAAATCGCAAATGTCCGCAAGGATCATTTGCGCAAAGTTACCACCGATATCGTCAAAAACCACGATGTTATATGTGTGGAAACTCTCGCAGTGATAAACATGATGAAAAACCATAAACTTGCTCAAGCATTGAGCGATGTCGCCATTGGCGAATTTTTCTCAATGTTGGAGTACAAAGCCGAATGGAACGATAGAACACTTATAAAAATTGATAAATGGTATCCATCAAGTAAAAACTGTAGTGTTTGCAATACCATTAATCAAAACCTGACATTAAAAGATAGATCGTGGACTTGCCGCGAATGCGGAACCATACACGACCGTGACATAAATGCTGCGTGTAATATTTTGACTCAAGGAATGAAAATAAAGTCTGGTTTAGGTGCTAAGTCGGACTCAAAACAAAAACCAGTGGAGCCGTCTAAAAAGTACTTGCTGCGCAGATCGAAAGATCCAAGCGGCATAGAGGCTGAGAAACTGGAAACCCCGCTTGCTAATAAGACTTCGTAAGAAGGATTCAGCCGCGTGGGTAGTTCACTGTGGATATTTTTTGGACACTGTTTCAAACATTTGCAATTTGTTCATAGCGCGGCTCCTTCTGTTTATCACTCTTTGTCATTGCGAGTTTCCTTTTCATATAGCGCCAAAATTTCCTTCTCGACGTGACACCTGCGAACCGCTGCAAAATTTGACGCAACAAACTTAGCTATTTTGCGCATTGACTCAGATTCTATTGATTCTATTATTTCTTTATGTAGTTTTGCATACTGTAGAAATCTCCGCAGCATATATGCAGACTTCATATTTGTTTTCTCAATTACAAAAACCGGCTTGGGTCGGCCATACTCGAAAAAACTAAATCTCGTTTTATTTTCTTTTACAAGATGAAACGGGAGAAAACCGCGTTTATTTTGTTCCGCCAAGCAAACCAGCGCAGTATAAATGCCCTGTTTAGTTATCAAAAACTCAGGCATGATGTTATAACTGCGTAAATCTTTAATAAATTTTTCTGCAAGATTGTTCATAAGCGCATCCACAACACAGTTCCAATAACCGTCTTGCTCTACAATAGAATGATGCATGGCTAAATTTTTTCTGCATATCCTGCGCGCCATTTTCCTGACACTGTTCACAAAATAATCGTGCCACTGCTTCTTATTAGCAAAAAGTTTATCACATTTACACCAAACCAGTGTGGCGACCAAGTTTTGTTTGCCATCAAATCCCTCTGTCCCTCTAACGTTTTCTTTAAGAATATATAGAGTTGGCACTTCTCTAGTAATTTCTTTGTTGTAAAGATCATAAGTTTTGTGTTCGTTTGCCATTTTGCGTGCGGCTCGCTTCTCTACAACAACTTTCGGGTCAATAGAATTACTCATTTTTGCTCGCTTTCTTTTGGATACGTTTCAAGTGTTTGCGCGTACATTTCTCATAATATTTAATTGAGTTGCACAAATTTACCATTGATTTGTATTTACCGAGTGGTCCACAATTAGTTTCAACGGCAATACCGCTTGGCAAATGTAGCGCATATACTTCAATATCTGTAATTGCATCATAATAAAATGCGGCAGAGATTTCCCAGTCTTTCCATGACCACTCTAACCACAAATCGGCATCAACTGTTGGATAGACTCTGAAGTCACCAAGTCTGGGTCGGTGCATTTCGAGCAAATATAGCACAGTATTTAGAAAACTGTAATCAAATTTCACGCCTTGGTCGTTCTTGTAACGATTTTTCTGATCCGGTGACAGTTTTTCATGTAAATACCACCCATCATTCAGGAGCGCATTACTATAAATGTCGCGAGTTAATTGGTTATCTTCATGGTTGCCAACCATTTTAATGCGCAAATCGTCCTGAACCTCTGATCTGCCACAACACACACAAAAATCATTGCCGTTATAGCGAAATCCGGTTTCTGTTACCTCTAAAATCACAATAGATTTGTCGTAATCGTAAGTGATTTTGGCTAACTGTGGATTGTATATAGTCTTTCTGGTTTCAAGAATCGCGAATGTTGTCATCTTTTTCTCCGTAGTTTATCTGAATAGAATAGTTGGTGTGGCCACTTTCTGCTTTGGTATAAACTTCGTCCAATTTATATTGGAGCCAGCGAATTACAGACTCTGGTGCCTCTTCTAATTTTGCCATTTGCAGCAATATATTCAAAAACCATGAATAATCACTGAGCCAAATCACAAAACTACAGCCATCATCTGCATTCTTTTTGGTGCGGTCGTAGCTCTCGTGTTCTAGAGAGTGCTTACACTTGAATATTTTATTCAACCACAGTATTTTAAGTGCGGTTTTGATAGGTACTAGCCATGCGGGTTTATTTGGGATCTTCATCAATGCCTCCACAAGAACAATAGCAGAAGCGGCAGGGATTGTCAACTAGAATTTCAGGATTTGTAGCAGCATATCATCGCGACCTTCATCATCTTTGAACTCGTCCAAACATTCCGAAATATCACGGTTGTCGTCCTCAAGGTATGACAACGTAGACAAAACGATTCTCCGTGCAAGCTCTAATTCACTCTCTGTCAATTTGCCACAAGACTTTGGAAGATCGTCACGATGAACAATAATGGCGCGACAATACACCTCGTCGCCATCAGTCATGTCGAATTTCTCATGTGGAATATCCGCCATGGGTGTGATGCGCCACGATACTGAATCGTCTTCTGGTGCCCACTCCACCTTAACAGGAATAGAATTATGCTTCTTATATTTATGCATACCTGTCTGGTCAATATACACTGTTATTCCATCATATGCGCCAAACTCTTCGTCATCAAAGCCATATGACTCAATTAAATCGTCAGAGACACCACAGAGAACTAGCATATTGTCCGCAGCTAATTCGCGACGAAGCGTATACGGATCGACCTCACCCTTTAGTTTTTCAGCCCATTCTTTAGTATTCATTATGCCTCCTAATCCTCAAAACCCAAATAATGTCTCCATCCTTCTGTTCCAAAGAAATCATCCAAATCAAGGTCATCAAGTTTTTCCATAAGAACGGTCAGCAAGTCTCTCACTTGTTTCTCGGTCATATCATCAATATCCATTTCGATTACGGGCATGTTACACCTCGTTCTCAAATGCAATCTGTCCACATGCCGCCTTAGCCTCAATTTCGGCCTCGGTAGCGACGGCAACTGCGCAATCATAGCCCTCTTTCACCAGTTCATTAATAATTTTCTCAGCGACAACATTCTTATTCATAGCAATTCTCCTAGTTACACAACAACCGACATGGCTGCTAAATCATATTAGTATATTCAATTACACCATTTAATAAGTTTTCACGAGATACAACATTCTCGTTAAGCGGCGAAATCTTGACAAAGAAATATTCTGGATCAAAATACTCCTTCAAAATATTGATGTCAAAATCTGACTCGTCAACTAGTGTAAGGTTCAGAGTTGTTTTAAGTTTAGACTCAGTGCGAATCTGCCCAATTTCCTTGAGGGTCATTTTGTTCTTATAAGGAATTAGCCAATTTCTCTTTTCCTCATCAAATGAGTGGATAGAGAATTGTAGCGAAATATTATCTTTGACAAAGGAGAAGTCGGAACCTTTAACACCAATTGTGGACAAGTAATGATGTATTTGTGTATCAGACATCATTGTGTCCAAATAGTTAATCACAGTTTTTACATTTTTGATGTTGAGGAATGGTTCGCCCATCCTTGTATAATTGATTTTGAACTCTTTCGAGTCTCTAGATTTGTGATTTGGCGAATTTCGCACAAGCATCTGATACACTTGGTCCGCAATTTGTTCAGAGTCCAGTAGTTCCAAATTCTTTAACATACCCGTACTGCAAAATTTGCACCCTACAGGGCATCCCGACATGGTTGATACGCCGATCATCCACCTGTCTGCGCGCGACCCAACACAGGGGCTGCTGAGGGCATTGCAGTGGGTGTTGATGGCATACTTGGTTTCGATTGGCAAAAATGTATCCGTCACCTCAACCTGATTGCCTTTTTGTGTTTCAAACAAGTACACACTGCCATTTGCGAAGTCTTTATGTTTTTTATAAATCAACATGTTGCACCTTTTTGTCTATTTGTTCGTTAAGCCAGCCAGTCATCATTTCCCGACATGGCGCAGGTATATACTGCATAAAATCCGTTGATGTATCAATCCCCAATAAATAACTTGTAATCATTAGCCGAATTTCTGTGCCTCGCTTATTAAATTTTGCGAAGGTCGGCACTTCAACGCTATTGGTTACGTCCAACTCTTTAAAACACACCAATGTACTTTTATTATCAGAATAGATATATTTAGGCTCCCATCTCGAAATACCAGCAACGTTAAATACACGTAAGCCGTAATCTGACGGTTTATTAATATCCTTAACATGATCTATACATATTTTAATTGGTGACAAATGGCCAATACACAGGTTGATCATTTTTTCAACAAACACACGGTCCCAAAAGTGCTTGTAGTTAAGTTCGTCTTGTGAGTGTCCAATCACAACATGAAACAAGGCATCTTTTGGATCATCGACAACTTTCTTAAAGTTATTATACGCCCAATACAATGCGTCTAAATGACCAGTATGGAACGGCTGAAACCTGCCGATAAATAATGCGTGCTTCATTATCTTGCCCCTTTAATCGAAATCTTACAAACTGGAGGGCGAACCAATGCGCTCTTCATATCTGCTACTCGATGACGTTCTATCACGCCCTGAATTGCCTCATTAGAATTTAGGAAGCGAATCCTTGCACCAAGTTTTTTCAACTTCTCAAAATCCTTCATGTATTGCTCACTGAGACGTGCTTTCCAATACGCAGTGAACTGATTTCCGCCAATTATCATCATCGCCAATTCTACAAATTCATAAGAGTAGCCAAGGTCAATGAAGTCAGTCTGATTTGGCTCCAGTTCAGCAGACGGCTCTCGATCCACAAGGCTTCTAATGTCATTGTTTGCATCCTTCAAATAATCTGCGAGCAACAATTTAACCACGCGCTTTGACAACCCACCAATCGGAGAACAGTGAACGGCACCATCACCAAATAGGGTATAATATCCAACTCCGTAATCCTCATCCTTGTTTCCAGTGCCAATTACAAGGTAGTTGCGACTCGCTGCAACAGTGTGTAGAATGTTTGCCCTAATTCTTGAAGTCATGTTTCCGATATTAAAATCATCATCAATACCACACACAAACTTCATGTCTTTGACTAAATTGTTAATCGGAATAGTTGACGTATCAAACGCCAATAAGTATTTGTTTTGTAACATTTGAAGAAGACCTAACTTTGTGAAGTCGTGTTGGCGTGATGTTTCTGATGGGATTGACAACGGATAAAACCCATATTTCGGGTTGTCATTAATTGCGTCACAAACCAAGCACGCGACCAAACTACTGTCTACACCACCAGACATTCCAAGCACTATGCCATCTTTATTGTGTTTAACCAACTGTTTAATGATGAACTTCTTAATTTGCGCTTTAATTTCTGGAATGTGTTCCTCGGTATAATATCCAAATTTCTCTGCTTGGCTAATAAAGTTTCCCCTCACTAGTGGAATATATTTGGCGAAATGATTAGAAACCTCGATTTTTTCCAAATACAAAGTATATATTAATTGTTCACAAATATCGTCATGGATACCCATAACAGCGTCACGAAGCAGAATGGTGCGCCATCCGCGCGCAACAAACCCTTTCCACGCAGCCATTACACAATATTCGGTTGCGACACCGCACACAAACACAATTCCACCAGTCTCTTCAATTTTCCCCTGAATTGTATCAGCGTTGTTCACCCATACATCAACTTCATCCTTCGGCAGAATCGTGTACTTACCCTTGTTCAACTGCTCCAGAATTTCTGGTATGATTTGACAGCCTTCAGTTTCATCAACGCAATGTTCTGGAAACGCACCACCATTAAGAATGAATTCAGCGGTCAATTTATGGTGTTTGTCATTTGGCACAACAATTTCCATGTTGTGGTACTGTGCGACCTGAATCGCTTTAACGATTTGTGCAATGATTTTATCAGAACCTTTAACGTATAGCGCGCCTTCAGGATTCATAAAATCGTGCAGGGGGTCAACAATACAGAGCATCATGCGAGGAGTATTCATATTAGTTACCTTTCTTCAAAAAGTGTTCAATATCAAACTGAATCAGATATGCGTCTCCGGTTACCTTTCCGGGATCGTCACTTACTTTTGCTACATTAACATAATCAAATTCTATAGGCTTTATTACAATGTTTAGTGGTTGAACGCCTTCAATATTGTTTGTTAATGATGTTCCAATGCCAAAGATATATTTTACAGGAAACACACTTCTGCGAGACTCCATATAATTGACAATCCTCTCTATCTTCTCCAAATTAAGAGAGTCGCTAAAAACTATAGTATAATCTTGTATGTTCCAATCTTTTTGTGTCATGTTCAAGGAATACCAAGCGTCGATTAAATGATTATACAATTTGTCAACGAACTTAATTGGATCGCCAGAGTCTTGTCGAAATGTTTTGAAGTTCACAATGTTGTTACCAAGTGATTTAAAGAACACATCACTGGTGAAGGTGTCCGTCAAATATGCTGTATTGTCTTCTTGTTTTCCACATTGCCATGATGAAATTGAGCGTTCCGTGACTTGCGGGATAGAACATTTCGCAAAATTTGCCAAAAACCACTCGTGTGCAATTGTTCCCAAAGGCTTATGCAAGTTCAAATAAGACAACAACACATTTGACGTTCCTAAGAGACTGCCAAGACATCCACATTCTAGGAAGTTAAAAACCTCTTTATGATTCTTCCGTGAGTATCTTCTTCTTGTTCCAAACTCCATAAATTTTCTATTGTGATTCACAAGACTTCCTAACATAGGTAGGATTTTTTTAAGTGATGACCCATCGTCGTACCGAAATGGAGTGTTGTGTAGTTCAGAGATAAGAGCCATTACTGGCACTTCCAACAAAATTGTATCTAACCAGTGACCATAAATTAACACCTGTAGGTTTTCACCTTCACCAGTCACCTCAATTTCACACTTGTTAAGTGGTTTCTCCTGCCCTTTTAACCATGTAATGTACCTCTGGTCTAAACCAGAACATGTTCTCAGATACGCCTCTTCTTTATCTGTAATGGTTGGAGTATTTTGTAGGCTTATAAGTTCATTGCGCAACTCATCAGCAGTAAAGTTAAAACAGTGATTGCCCCGATTAAACAACTTATACCTTACCCTCTTTGGCAACATTGTAGAATTTATGACCTCTTGGTGATAATAAATCTGGCTTTGCATTAAGAATTTGTAGTAGTCGTTATCAAGAATGTGAAAGTCCATGTTGTCCTCCTGAGTATTTATACCAAATTTTACGGCTGTGTCAATTAGTTTTCTTCAAAAACGACAAGGCGACCCGCAAACATAATTGGGAGTCCGTTTGATATGTTTTGTATTAAAATTGGAAACGTTTTAATTGGAAACAAATATCTAGTATTTTTATATGTAAAATATACAGATGGGCCTCGGCACACTTTCATATCAGTGATGCCATATTCTTCAAACAATGTTGGTGAAATATGTGTTGTCATTTAAAAAGGAGTCGCGTTGCCCACACTGTCGTCAGACACGCCGATAATAGTTGTCATACCCGGTTTTTCATTTAGATCGATAAGCGGCTCTTCGGGGAGTTGGGCGCAGAAATCAGAATCTTCGCTCAATACTTCAGGTTCTGCTGTGATGTTCTTTAGGGGTAAACCCATATATAAACTGTCTTGTGAAATTATGTCATGAAGCCAAGCCGCAGGATACGGACCATCGTTTGCAGCCTTGTTGGCCAACAAAGTAAAAAGTTCAGACTGAGTCTTCAAACACTCAACTTCTTTCAATTTCAATTCGTCCCACAGATCCGAACGAACCTCTTCGCTTTCATACAACTGCCGAATCAGCAACTCAATAGTCTTCTTCCAACTCTTTCCATTTGCTTCCAACAGGTTTTCAATTAATTTTCCCATATTAAAAGTATCGACATCTTTAACCATTTTTGACATCCTTTACAGAGATTCCTTTTAGATAAAAACTTTTTAAGGAAGAAACCACACCAATACAATCAACGACATCCTTGTGATCTGGTTCGTTAATCGTGCGAGTCTTGGCATATTCAAGCCTAGACAGCGCCTCGTCAAATGCGCCCACAATATACGTTTCAACAACAGTTAATTCTCTCATTCGCTCCACCTTTCGTGCTTCAATTTAGCACAAAATTCGCTAGTTGTCAATAGGTAAAAACACATCGAAGAATTTTTCTAGTTCCATTGTGGCGCTGGCCTCGTACCAATACCCAGACCCGCCAAATTTCTCTGCAATTGCGGCTACATTTACAGCATGATTTCCGGAAACAAGATTCAATTTTATATTCTTGTTTTTATCTGAGTGATAGTGGATAAAAATATCAAACCCGTCAGCGAACGCCATTTGAGACATGACATTTGTGGTGATACCCTCCTGCCTAATAATGCAGTACCTCGCCTTATCGTAGATGCCTTCACAGGCGCGCTTACGATAGTCCTCCTTGGCTCTGTGCACCATATCTGATGCCATCACCCTACCTAGACTCATCAGTGGCTTAAACGGGCCTTCATTAATAAAATCTTCAGTAGCGTGAAAGTTGACAGACCTGATAAACTTGTCGGCGCGTTGTACCATAAACTCTGGCACTCTTTTGTCGTACATAAAACCGCAGTTAAATATAAATGGAATCTCGTTGTGGCAGTCTACTTTATCAAAGTTTCCTGCTTCAAAGTCGTTTACTATATTAATCAATTTGTCAACACTTGTATGTTTTATTTCACTTTGAATATAGTGCGGTAAAACACATAGCGTTTGGAACAGTTCGGAGTTAAGAACCAATTTACAAGAACATGACTCTTTGCTCCTAATACCGTTTATTTTATTGATTATTGGGTTTTCATCTAATTGTAGGCAGTTTTCATGGTGATCAAACCAATAAAATGATATTTGTTGCGCAGCCAAATACAGTGCTAGTTGTACCATTTTATCTTCGGCAAACGAGAAACCGGCAAGAAATAAGCGGCTATATCCTTTTTTGAAACTAATAGTTTTAAGAACATGTGCCAAAACCTTGTTGCGCGTATCATAGGTAACCGGCACTAGAAGGTTGTCGCCAATCCCGGTCAATGAACATAACGCCGCACTAAAAAATCCATCGAGTGTGTCGCAACGATAAATGATAATAGTTTTTACCATGGGCCCCCGTTTCATTTCTTTAATAGCGTGGAATCGTCAGTGTGTCAAGCAGATTCACTTAATTTCTTCGCCGCAAAACGGGCAAAACTTAGCGGGTGGCAGCGGAATACGTTCACCATTCTCGCGCTTAATACGCTCAGTTGCGATACACGGCACAATTTTTGACCCATCATTCACGAGAATAATTCTAGCATTCTTTTTAGCGAGATTTTCATTATAATCAGCAATACATCTACACATGATAATTTTCCTTTTTTTCGAGTAATAACCTTACATCATCTCTAACACGTTCTATTAATTTATCCGGCTGGTTTACGTTGAGTTCTCGAAGAGCATATCTCAGGACCATCCTTTCTATTTTTAACTCTTTTTCTAAGTCTTCGACAGTTTTCATCGATTAATATTTCTCAATTCTGGAATACTGACAACATTGCCGTAATTTTGGTATTTCTCTACCTGAAGGAGAAGCAAAACACCCACCGACAAAAACAGTGTTAAAATGATAGCAACAACTTCTTTTATATTTTTTTTTGTGAACATTTGCGTGCCTTTCATAGGTCTTCGTCTTTGATACCGTTCAGAATCCTACGCAGATAATTAGCACGCCTCCACGAAATTACAACTAGTTCCTTCAATCTTTTTTTGTCTATGTGCTTTTCTTCATTAACGGATTTGTTACTTTTATTAATCCACCGTTTAACATATTGCAGTGATTCTATTCGTAATCTGTTCACTGTTTTTTCATATTTATCATAGTTAAAATATAACGGAAACACCGTTTCAAGAAACCTAATAGCGGTTAGTTCGCAAATTATTTCCTCTTCGTGTTTTGAGTAAAGCGCCATACGCGACTCATAAGGAACCATATGTGTTAACTCATGTATAAAGATTGAAAAAAATAGGGGTATGTTCCAATTGCACCGCTTCAATGTTGGCATAATCATTTTTTGCTGAACTGGTAATATATGTGGGAATGGCGGATCGTCAGCATAAACCGTATAGTCCATATTTTCCGCAACCCTAACAAGTTTCTTGAATATTAGTTTTTTGGGCTTGTATTTTACAATATGTTGATGCACTGGTCCCGGTGCCGGCTCTTCAATATCTTTGTCACGCTTACCATCTAAGAGACTCTTATAATTGATACGCATTATCACACAAAGCAATTTTGCCAGTTTTGCTTGCGAGCGAAGCGGGTCATCTCCTGCTTCATTTTCATTACAATTTCTTCACTGTTGGCACGATCACGATGAAAGAAGTTAGTTTCTCTAAGAAACAGATACAAGCTAGTTAAAAACTTTTCCACAATGATGTCTTCCATAAAATTAAAATATTTAAAGTCGTTAAAGTTAAAATAAAACCTGTACAACAAACGCTTATCATAGTTTGGTGATCTATATAGTCCAAACTGAACGATAATTGCGTCGTTGTCCTCGGCCTGATAACAACTGAACAACAGTGCATCAAAATTTAACACATGTTGCGGAACCCAATTATCAAAATTACGATATATTCCGGTTTGCTTCCAAGTTTTAGTTGCCCATGCAGCACATATGTTCGTGAACTCTCGCGACAATTTCCGTAAAAAGAATTCAGTTTTACGCAAAGCCTTAATATTTTGAAAGTTGTCGCGAGGTATCATTATTTTGCCTCTGGTGCAGGGTCGTCTTCATCTTCGTCAGCGTACTTCAACAGGAACTTATTGCTGATTACTTTGAACGAAACCAACTGGTTGTGAGTGCGGATTACCACACCTTCACGCTCAACGGGCAATTTACTGATTACAGACTTCGCCTCAGCCATTTTGAGCATTTCCTCTAAAGTCGGCAAAATCTTATACTCTGGGTCGAGAATAGGAACCGTGTTAAGCCCAAGCATCTTCGCAATTTTTACCATTTCCTGCATCGTGAAATAAGTTGTCTTACCCTTACTGTCCAACCATGCAGCACTAAACATATAGAATTCGTTTTCAGTTCGGTGATACTTGTTCTTTTGAATTGTGGGTCCAATAATTTCCCCTTGGAACATTACACCATAGCAGTCAAAGCCCAGGTTTACATAATGTTGATACAATACTTCAAGTTTATCTTTGAACTGGAGGCGTTTATACACCTCGGGCCACGACCCATTTGAGAACAACCCTACACGAAGGTTTCTGGAACAAATCCCAAAATCCAACTTGCCAAAGATTCCAAACAGCCCCTTTGTCTTCTGTACAAAGTAGGTGGCAGACTGCCCGTCCAGTTTTTCGGTTCTGTACACAGGATCAGTAATCCCAAGGTAACGAGTCGGGTTATTTTGGATCCGGTCCTCATCAGACTTCTTAATCCATGACGGGAAACCCTTAGTGCGCTTCGGATACACAATGCGGTAAAGCCACCGGAACCACGCAAACCTATATAGGAATTGCGTAATAGGCCACATTTTGCTCTTAAGCCCATTAACAGTGCGAGTTCCCTCAAGATCAGACTTACTCTGAAACTTGTCAATATTCATCGCCTCTGTGACATCATCGCCAACCTTGAGACTGTGAAGATCCTTTTTAAGAAGCGCAAGCACAGCCTCATCAATTGGTAAAGCCAAACCTTGTGAAATTTGCTTCCGCAACTTAATTGTCTTGACCCTAAACTTACGAGGCTCCAGAAACTGGAACATCTCAGTTGGAGGACAAATTGAGTCAATCTCAATGTAGACGCACTTGTCGCCTACCTTAAAATCGCCTTTTTTTGCCACACATTGCCAACCCAAAACACCAACAACCTCAATGTTGTCAGCGCCAGCAATTGGACCAACGCTTACCACTTCTTCAATGTGAGCCATGCGTTCACGAGACATGCTACCCTTCTTTCTTTTCTGTGATTTCCTTCATTCTTGCAGAAATTTCATCTAGTTTCTTAATTTCATCTTCAGTAAACAATACTGATGCCAAATGTTGCACTACAGCACCACAATGTGAACAAACTACAGCAATCGTGATTTCATATGCGCCCTCACCAGGGATCGCCAGTGGAAGCATACATGCATTTTGAAGCAATATCTTTTTGGGTGCCCCGCATCCATAACAAAGACCATTCATCTGCTTCTTACGCAACGCCTCTCTCATAATAACAGATATCTCTCGATTACAATCTTCTGCGGTCATTAACTTAGATTCTTCAGTCATAAAACACCTTTCTTATTTGTGGCCGAAATGACCACGGGTTAAAATAGCACAATTGCGGCTGTTAGTCAAGTGATTTTTTCGATTATTTCACAGGTTCGTTATACATATCAACAAGATATTTTGCTATTTTAGAGGAAAACTCCCCGGTATCTTTAAAAGATTTTTCTGTTGAGAGTATCATAGAGGTTACCACATCTACCTCATCTTTTCCCAAACCATAAGCATACAAAGCATCTGCTTTTTGTTTGATATCATATTCGTCACCTATTGCCAACAAAAGTTCAATTTCAGCACACTTACACATGCCCTCTAAATATCCACGCCCAGATAAAGTTACGTACCTAACAAAACTCCCATTTCTAAACTGCATAACATGTGTTAATTCATGTACCACCAAATCGAATTCTAAATCAGACGGCTCTGAATAATAAATATTATCAAACAATGTTGTGACATAATATTCCATAAATTCCTCAGAGTTTATTTTGGAAAAAATTGGAACTATGGCAGATGCAATTGTCATGATTGCCGACCTGTCTTTTAAAATAAAATCAACATCATATTTACTTGCGACACGTTTTAACTGGTCTTGTGTTAATACCTTCATTTACCATCTCCATTTGTGCTCAAATCGGTTGGATTTTTTTGACAAAATGCCAAACCGTCTGATACCTTACACATAGATGTATTTTTGCATGTTTGCACAACTTCCCATCTATTATTTGAATTGCACACATAAATAGAGTTATCCATACAGGACGTACTGGCAATAACTTGACATTCTTTCCCGCAAGAAATCATATTAATTAAACAGAATACCACTAAAAACTTTTTCATAACTCCTCCAATTGCGCCTTAAAATTAAGGACTTGTAGCGCGTAATTGCGACTACTTAATGCAGTGGACATACGGTTTCCCCAGTTATAATGAGAAATCCAAACTAAATCTCCAGCCTTCGTCGTTAGGTTTGTCCACCACCATTTTAAATTATTGACCCTCTCGTTATAATTATCCAAATTATTTTTTAAATACCACTCAGGAAACTTTGTCCAATATTTTTGCTTTAATCTGTTTTCATATTGTAGTTTCCAATACTGCATTTCACCAAACCCAGTTTCTAAAGCATATTTTGGGTGTTCTGATATAAATCGCCTCGCCTTAAATGAGTTTAGTTTAGAGCCAGTATAAACATCTGGGAGCCCATCACCGCCGCAATACTTGTCTGTTTTTTCACAAGAAATTTTTGAGATGATTGTTAAAACATGAGAATCCTCTGGAATTACTTGAAGCATTCCAACTTCACCGTGTTTGCCATAAATATGAGAAAAATTTGACTCCTTTTTAATCATGGATAAAATTAGTGGATAATCAGATTGCGCAAACCCATAAAGTTTCGCCCTATTATTCACAATTGTTGATACGGTTTCTAAGTTTTTCGCATTGATATTTGGGTTTAATTTTTTAACAGAAGTCTCTGTGTCTAAACTAACCGCAGACATTAAAAAAACCAACAAATAAATCATTCGACAAGCCTCCTTTTAAATATTTCAGCAGGCGACGACAACTGATAAAAAACAACACCCTTATCCATTAAGGACGAATTTAAATTTTTTATTTTTATAAATTGTACCAGTTTTCGAGTTCTTCTCAATACGCCTGCCGAACAATCATGAAATAGAATAATCAAATCAAAATTTTGTTTCAACAACTTTTTATTTATCGCGCGATCAATCAAATAAATAATTTGATCGTCTGTTTTTTTGAATATATCTCCAGTTGCAACATCCCAATCAGCAATCCCATCATAGTTATATTTTTTTAACAAATATTTTAATCGTTTGGATGGTTTCCCACTTGGGTATCTAAAAAACTTAACCGAAAAACCTGCTCGCACTAAAATCTCATGTTGTCTTGTAAACTCAGCGTCTATTTTCTTAATTGGCGCTTTATCTAACTCTAAATGTGAATATGTATGATTCCCAACTTCTTGTTTTTTAATTAGTAATTCTGACAAATAATTTTCATCCCACTGTAAATTGAGGCCGGTTGGGAAAAACATAGCAGTTATTTTTTCGTCACGAAGATATTCAATTAGTTTGTGAGATTCATTTGTTGGGCCATCATCATATGTCAGCCCAACGTCAAAATAATGTATTGATGACAACAATATTAAAATTTGAATCATTGTTTTCTTGTTCTAACTATTTTTTCAATTGACGCAACCGCCTGTTCCATTTTTGGTCTAGCGCTCGTATTCGCAGTATGAATCAGTATTTTTGGAACATTTGTCATTCTTCCGTCATATACCAACTGTTCAACAAATAACAATATATCATATCCGGTCCCTGTTTCATTTTCAATCCCTAAATCATGGTCCAAACTGATCATTTCGACACAATCGCAATGTAATAAAATATTTTTCATATCTATAATATTGTCAACAATAAACCAGTTACGCGGTGGCCTTCGCTCGTCATCGAGGTACACGTTTACAGGAAATACATAAAACGCATTTTTACTTGTATGAGAAAATACACATCCATATTTTATACACAGTGTTTTTCTTGTTTGCATGTCGTTATCGCATGTACAAAGCTCATACCACAGGTTTTTATTTGTCCATTTGTTAACTTTGAACGACTTATTGACCACTGAAAAACCTTTCAGACTCAATGTTAATTGCATGTATTTTTAGTTGATTTATAATATGATCTATTTCTGAGTCTATTCCAACAAACACAATGAGTTGGCCACCCTGATAAAGCGGATGAGAAATCAATACGCTGTCTTTTCCAACAGAAAGAACCTCTTTCATATCCTCAAAAAAACGATACCTTTCCTGAACATAAAAGCAAACCCACTGACAATTTGGGCCTGCTTCAAAAGCACGCGACAATGCTTTAATAATTTCTTCTTTGTGTTTCATGTTAAACCTTTCTTAGTAATATTTTCTCATTGTCAATACTAACAACAAATGTGGAGCCTCCGCTAAACACTCTCCAACCATCAATAAAGTACCCCATGTCTTGCACCTTATCAAGCCAAATCGTAATCCAATTCATTGAGGAATCAAATCCCTCAACTGGAAAACCGCCATCGGCCACCATAACAGAACCATCTGCCGCAAACCATATAAAAGGATCTTTTAATTGTCTAATGTTTTCGAGTGTCTTAATTTCCATTCTTCGTCCTTAAGTATTTCAACTACTCGGAGCAATACTTCTATATATGTTTCCAAATCATTTCTAATACACCTAATATAATCTGCATCTAAGTCTTTTTCAAAGAAGTGACATACTGTTGTTGCTGGGCTGTCTTCGTAAGGTGCATTTTTTATCTCATTTTTTAATGAGAAAAACTCGCCCAAAATATCATTGTGAAACGGTCCCTTGTAGACAACCTCATAGCGCTCTTTGTGTTTTGTTCCATTATGGGTTATAGTAAACCCAACATGCTTTAATAGTTTTTCAATATGTCTAGAGATCATATTTACCTACAATCACTTACATTATAAGTACAGTCATCATTACAGCGCAACGTGCCATAATTATAGTATAATAAGTAACAATTTTTTGGCACAATGTTTATGTCACACTGCTCTCCGTCATCAAGTTGTTCATTGCCACATTTATCGATGTTTTCAGCCTCTTCGGAACACCATGCGAAACAATACAAAATAAATACACAAAAAAAGATAAATCCGAAATTTTTCATCACCAGTACCATCCTTCGTAATTTTCATTGTCGTTATATGGTTGGAAGAACTCGTCCCGATCTCCGTCTATTTCATAGTCTTCTGGATCTAGGTTTGGTTCGTGTAGTTCTGGAAGAGACTTTTGCCCAGAGTCAGCAAATCTCTCAAATCTTATTTCGTCTTCCTCGGTTTGATATCGTGACATGTGCGCCAACCTTTCCCGGTGTATTTTAGCCCATCTTCTGGATGTTGTCAAGCAGAATTCACTATTTCTTGAAGTAATCGAGCAAGGCTTGAGTGCCAATGTATCCGCTGCTAATTAACACAAAGTTTTCTTGTGATACCATTCCCATAAAAAACGCCACCGTAAAAACTGTCCACACCATCAATTTTCGTGACGCCATTTTGCCGGATAGTTCATGCACTACTTCACCAAACGTAGATAGGATGGGGATTCTTCGTTTTTTCTTTTTAACTATTTGCAGGGTTTCAGTTTTTTCATTTTCCACATGCAGCACCTCTGCAATTAATTATAAAATTTTAGATGTTTTTCATCTTATGAGCAATCGAGCGAAGAGGTTCTTGCGTTGCGCTATGTGTGCGCAAGTTAAAGAAATTATCCCAATCAAGAGATTCGGCAATACAATATAATGTATCTCCGTTTCGCATTAATGTGTGCGATATTTTATCATCTTTTAATGCGCGTTTTACACAGATAACAAATATTCGACTTGTTCTGTGGCGCTGAAACTGCATAAAACTATAAACAGGCATAGACATAGCAAATTGCATATACTGTCTACACTTTCCAATAACTTCAACATCATATCCGTCATCAACCTCGCCAAATTTTCCAGAATATGTTTGGTCAAATGAACAAATTGCTGGGGCTGACATATATGGCTCTTGTTTACGGATTGGGAGTCCGGGACCATTTGCCACATTGGTATCAAACTCAAAAACATCCATAAGGGTTTCGGCCAGTTTCTCGGTTTCCAGCATCTCTAACAACCAAGGAACACTCTTGGATGCCTCACGCTGTGCGAAGTCCCTCATGGCAATGTCCCTAGCATGTTCACGATTCAACGTAACCTGAAGGTCGGTAAAGGCCGTCACGGGCAAAACTGCGCGTGCCTCCTCTAGTTTGACACCAGAGTCAATCAGTTTATTATATTCCGCAAATAAAGCGGCAGTTTCATCGTTTAGTTCTGTAAGTTTATTAAACACAAAACTATCCACAACCTTACGACGGCGCTGCGAAAATTCGGTAATTGTTATGCCGTTGCCCTGCGCCCCAATCATCATGGATATAAACCGTGGCATTTTGGTAAAAACCAGCGTCTTCACCATATGCTCAGACACATTATAGTGCTTGTCCCAAATTTTACGGACATAGGCCGCCTTTTCATCTTTGGTAAATGTTGTCAAGTCCTTACCATAAGACATTGATGCGGCACTAGCACATACTTCAAAATCACAATCACGAAGAATATCGATTTTCATTCACTACCCCACAAATTTAGTTAAAAGAACTTTCATAGAATAATTTTTAATTTCGTTAAGAAACAGGCTTATTAAGTCAGCACCATAAACGGTCGCAACCATAAATCTATTTACTCCGCGTTCAGGGTGTTGAAATGCAAACGAAACAACTAGATTACTATCAATAAAAACTATATACAAAGCCTCATCGGCGCAATAAATAACCGGATAAACACGATGATGAAATTGTGTAAATTGACTCAATTTATTAATCACCCCGTCTGCAAACTCTTGTATAATTTCTTCATTTTCAACAAGTTTATTAATGGGTGTTTCATAAATACTTTTAAATTCATAATCCGGCATAATGAACCTCCGCATACACGATAGCGCAAAATATCGCTCCTGTCAAGTTTTTTTTCATTTTTGTAATTAGTGGTGGAGGACTCAAAATGGCAACTGTTCAACCAAATCTAAATCGTTCTGCTCCATTAATTTACGGGATTCAGGAATATTATCAAATTAAACCTGTAGATGGGCTGAATGGTCCAAAAACTAGGGCGGCAATCCAAGAAATTGGCACATTAGATATTACAAAAATTAAACTAGAATATAGACTGATGGAGATTATTGGATGTTTTGAAATGGGGCCATATCATAAAAATTTATGGTACGCCACTTCTACAATTGATGATGGCGCGGGTAAAAACTATGGATTTATGCAAATGAATAAGTTTGGAAGCCTACAAATTATGAAAAAACTATACGCTTATACAGATGCCGACTCTTTTTTCTCATCTAAAGCGTGTATTGAGCCGCAAATTGAATATTTTAAAAGATATATTCTTGACAGGGTTGTAAAGTTTGGGTTTATTAATGATAATGATTTGTTAACTAAATGTGATTCTCTGGTGCAAAATGGTGTAATGACTCCGTCCCGCGCCCCACGTAGTTATGAGGATTGGCGACTTGGCGATGAGTTGCTAAAACAAGTTAAAGCAGAATACGCAAAAAATAATTTTAAAACGGCATTTCTTAATTGTTTACCAATGCACGAACACATGTATGCCGAACTAATGCCGAGGTCGGGCGTGCCCAAGTTTATATCTGATATGTTATCGCGCCGAAGATGTACTGACTATGGCCACGGCAAAGTGCATGGCGAAAATTATGATTTGTCTCTTTTTGGGTTTAATGTCGAGGACTAGGCTTCCGGATCAAAGAAATTAACAAACTTTTTCAATGGAACTACAGCGCCAGCCGCATTTTTGTGACCACCACCACCAGTTACACCACATACCGCAGAGATTCGTTGGGCTATTACTGACACGTCTGTATTGCCTTTTTTTGACGAAGTAAGGAACAATTGTGCTCTTTTACCAGAAACGGCCTTCCAAATAATAACAAAATCAACTTCGTGAAATATCTTTTGAGCGAGTTGCGCCCCAATTTTCTCAGTACTGTTAACTAATGCATATTTCTTTCCTTCAAATTCGCCTCGCTCCAAATCCTTCAAGTACATTGGAACTTGTGCGTCATAATTTTTGAGAAACATGGTTCCAATTTCAATATATTTTTCAATTTTTTGTGGATTTTGCAGAAGATCTAGGGCGCGATTCACCATCTCTTGTGCGCCAACTTTATCATAAATAAATCCAAAATTAAATTGTGCAGCGCGCTGTTCCGATAATTTGGACTCATCGAAATTAAATATATCATAATCCGAAACTGTTTGGATTATGACGCCAAACTTGTCACCAAGCCCAAGATAGTCGCAAACCAATTTGGCCGCACTGACCTTATTTGACGGGTCGCGCACACCTTTTAGGCCGCTTATTTCTGGGATAGACTGTAATTTGTTGATTGATGATACATGATGGTCAAACCACGACACAGATATATTCTTTTGTTTTGCTGCACCAACAATTGCCTTAAATGCATCGGGTAAAAAAGAGAAATCACAAATGACTATTTTTTGTGGCGGCTTGTCAGATTGAATAGCGGCAATAATCTGATCTGCGACTTCTTTTTCGCCTTTGTAGTCAGCCGGAAACATATAGTCGGCCAAACTTTTATCGTACGAAATCAGAAGCGCTGCACTAAACCAACCATCACAATCTATACCATGATAAACAATCATTTGAGTCTCATACTGGGATTAATTAGGAGTTTCGGCTGGAATTTCTTCAGTTGCGGCAATTTCAGAACCTTCAATAATCGGGGCCTGTTCAATAAGCGCATCGTCGCCAACCACATTAACCTGCATCTTTTGCGCTTGCATCTCTTGAATCATCTTATTCTTGTGATCAAAATAAGCCTGAACTTCATTAAGGTTCTGCATAGACATCATGACAATGGCGTATTCTTTGTCCTCTGCCTTAAACGACACCAGACTGCCGTCCTGCCCATAGTTTGCGATCATCTGGACCATTGCGTTTAGTACATTATTAGTGGCCTCCTGCCGCTCAAGTACTTTACGTGGGTCATTACGGTGGCGCACAATAAACAACTTTTTCAGATTTGAATCATAACGAACACTAACATTCTTCATATAATTGTCCTTTCGTGACAAGAAAACCAAGACCGCGCGACGGGAATCGAACCCATACTTATCCGGGTAGAAACCGGAAGTTTTAATCCGTTAAACTACGCGCGGATCGCTCAAAACGGCAATTCATTATACGAAACACACTTATTACAATCTGGGTTGCATGTTCCAAACTTTTTAATAATTTGTACGCGACTAGTATTTACACAAGTATTTATTTCATCAACCAGACACATACAGTGATCAGTTGAATTATATAAACCAATTTCACCATCTTTAAAATTTTCTCTAATTGTATCAAAAAGTGTCTTCTTTTCAACTTTTTCAAAACCGCGACTAAAATACTTAAGTCTAAAGTTTGTATATTTACCATCCATTCTGGTAAGGGTTATATTATCTGCAATTCTACTAAATAAAATATTGCCGCCACCACTAAAACTAACAGAACTGCCCAGTATTACCCTTTTGGCGTTTTTGATAATATGTTCCAATGCCTCATTGTGCGTGTTTGGGAAAAAATACATTTCATCCATAATAACAAGATCAAATTTTTCAGAAATGAAATGGGCCTTATTCTCAAAAATTTTGTTAGTATATGCAAACTGCATCAGAACTTCATAGTCTCGTATAAATTTTTGCAAGTTATATTTATTTGCAAATAGTGATTCCAATTTATTAAATAGGTATTTTGACTGGTCATTGTTACCAGATACAAATAAAATTTTACTCGGTTTAAGTGTTGCAAAATACATCGCATAAACCAGTGCGCACGTTGAGAAACCGGCCTGTCGATCCTTAATAACCACAAGATGGTCGTCTTTATATATTGCCTCAAATAGCGCGATTTGTTTGTTAAACGGAAAGAAACTAACCTTGCCATGCGGGTTATTAAGTTGAAAATTCATAAATTTGCAAAATTCTAATATTTCCATGATTCACTCCTGCCGCATTATAGCGGAAAATTAGCGGCTGTCAAGTGTCTATTTCAAACGGGTCGGCATATTTCGACGTTATACATTCATAAAACTCCACCTCGTCCTCGTGTCGATTAATTTTCCATTCCGGCTCTTTATAATGTTTCATTAGTGTCATAAAATCAACCTCTATATCTTCGCCAAATAATTGTGTGATTTCGCGCCACATATTCTGATACTTTAATTTATCGTTAACATATAGTTCGTTTGCGAATCGAGTAATGACATCACCCATTACACGTTTTTGGCGCGGCGTAAACACATCAGGATTAAACGAGCCATCAGACTCACCAAAATGCTCTACAATCCATCCGGGTATGATTAATGGCGAATCACCCGTATAGTATTTAACAATCAATTCTGTGGCAGTATGGCCATGGTCACGCAGCAATTCTAGGTCGGTCATGAAGAATGCTAATGGGAAGTCTTCGCAACTAACGCCACCGTGCTTAAAATAACCAATATAATTATCAATGACTCTAAATGGTCGTTTCATTCTTCAGCCTATAAGTTTTTACTCTGGTTTTTGGTTTAAGGTTTCCAACATATGGATTTTTAGGACAACGATGTATTTGTCCCTTATTATCTCCAAGCAACCACTTATCACCCGGCTCGCACAAAATCCATATTAAACCTTTTTCGCCACAATATTTGCACTCTTTTGTGCTGATTAAAAAACCGCCCTCTTCTCTTTCCGCTGCGGCAAAAAAATCATCACGATCAATGGAATCCGCAATAATGAAATCTGCTATATCTCCACTCATTTTATCACCACAATGGCTCTTCTAACATAATCGCCCGAAGGATTTGCAGAGTCGTATTTCCCTCCACTATCCACACATGCTTATCAAACTCCACCAAAATACTATGACTTGAAATATACACCTCTGGGCGGTTAACAAAAAGCATACCATTACTTGTCCAAAAATTAGCCACAACTAAATATTTTTCATATCTTTTTGACGCAGTGTCCAAAAATTCGTCTGGGTTGTCCATCGTTATCATGAATATATCTAATTCAATGCGTTGATTTTTTAGTGACATTATGCTTCCTCAAATATATCGAGTGTGGTTGGTGCATAATTGTGGCGTTCAACACAAACACACAAACTATGCTCAGTTCTTGTAATATACTGCTCCATATTGTGTACATGTCCATACACATTGAAAAATGGCGAGTTTGTATTTGTGAATAGTGGCGCGTGTGATAGCGCAATAAAGTCTTTAAGTATCACTGGATACTTTGACACAAACTCAAAACCCATATTGTAGTAGTCCTTCACTTTAAGCCGGTCATGATTTCCGAACACTAATCTTTTGTTGCCTTTTAACTGACCAACCAAATTAGCAATGTAATCATATTTACCACTGAGCGATATGTCGCCAAGCACCCACACCGTATCATCGTTGGACACTACATTGTTCCAGTTTTTGACAAGTGCGAGGTCCATTTCGGCTGAAGTTGCCCACGGTCGATCACAGTATTTGATGATATTTTGGTGCCCAAAGTGGAGATCGCTAGTAAAGTAAATCATTCACCCTCCTTGCTTTTTGGCTCCAAATAAACCTGTGGAATCATTGGTAGTTTGTCAAAGAAAAACTTTTGATCCTGAGATATGATGGGCGACTCCAAATCTACACGCCAGCCAATAACATCATAATATAAAAATGCACCGCGTTTACAGTCCGCTGGATAGTCGTTGAAATTAATACCTTTTTGGTGAATTAACTCTTGTAATTGTGGCAAATTTTTATTGTGACACTCTTTATGAGTCGCAACACTGCGCGCCACCATTTGAATCGCATTTCGAGTACAATCATTTTGACGCCACAGAAAACTGTTGAACACTTCCCAAGGATCCGCCAGAGTCCATGCGCGTGAATCAAACACCTCATAACCAAGAATACCTAACTGTTTATGTCTATAGTAGTTAAAATATGCACTTGCCATACCAGCCGACACAGATACGATTTTCTGCAAATTGCCATCAAACCATGCCGACGTGCCAATGTTATCGAAATCAGTCAGAACTAGGCTAATTTCATCAGATTGAACATAACCAATTTTACAACCTTGAATATTTTCACACAAATATCTGGCGGTTGCTTGCATGGCCTCCCTAAACTGTAAGTCAAAGGGGCGTTCTAACTTTCTGGTATACGTGTGAAAAGCCTTGCCGTCTAGTCGGAGCATCGTGTAACATCTTCGCGGCAGTGAATAACGTACACGATCTTCATAGTTTTTTATTCTGTCGCCCATTGAGTCTTTCATTTATCACCATACTTTTTCTTTAAGAAACCAGCAAGCCCAGCATACAATTTTTCAGCGTATTCTCGTTGTGATTCGCTCCACTCGCCATCATCATCTGTTTCTTCGCCACCAATTATGCGCAGGATACTTCCAATAATATCACTATTGCCAAATGGGCGCTTCATATCCAAACCGATACGTTCTGAATCAAACCCAATATGTTCCCAGAATTTCTTTTCGAGAGCCAAGTAATCTTTTTCTTTATTTCTTTTTGACAAAATTTGTTTACGTTCCATAGGTCACCTCTCTACAACCATACAATGTATTATAGCAAAATTCACCAAAAAAGCAAGGATTGTTTTACAAAAAGAAAAATTTTTCATAGCGAAGTATAATTAAGATTGTCATGAAGACAATTTTTCGCGCATATAAATTTAGAATATATCCCAATAAGGACCAAAAAATCCTGCTGTCGCAGCATTTTGGATGTTCCAGATTTATATATAATTATTTTCTTGATCTAAGAAACAAAAATTATTTAGACACAAAAACAAACCTTACTTACAACAAATGCTCTAACATTTTAACAAATCTAAAAAAACAAGAAGAATATATCTGGCTCAATGATATTAATGCACAAAGTCTCCAATCTTCACTCAGATTTTTAGATGTTGCATACAATTCATTTTTTCAAAAGAAGTCCAAATTTCCCAAATTTAAAAAGAAGTCAAATCGGCAAAGTTTTACTATTCCACAGGGGTTTAAAATTATTGGTAATAAGTTGTCGGTTGTTAAGTTTCGAGAAGGAATTAAAATTAATATACATGAAAAAATTAAGGGAAACATTAAACACATAACAATTTCTATGACGCCAACGGGAAAATATTTTGCTAGTTTGACATGTGAACAGGAGTACGCGCAGTATGAGCCGATAGGCTCAAATGTTGGCGTAGATGTTGGTATCAAAGATCTAGCGATTCTGAGTAATGGTAAAAAGTATAAAAATGTTAGGTCTTTAAAAACACGATTAAAGAAATTAAAATTTAAACAAAGACAAGTTAATAAAAAGGTTAAGGGTTCTAGTAGTCGTAAAAAAGCTATTAGACAGTTAGCATTAGCTCATGAAAAAATTGCAAATGGCCGCAAGGATCATTTGCACAAGGTGACCACCGATATCGTCAAAAATCACGATGTTATATGTGTGGAAACTCTCGCAGTAATTAACATGATAAAGAACCATAAACTTGCTCAAGCGTTGAGTGATGCCGCCATAGGCGAATTTTTCTCAATGTTGGAGTACAAGGCAGAATGGAACGATAGAACACTTATTAGAATTGATAGATGGTATCCTAGTTCAAAGAATTGTAACGTTTGCAATACCATTAATCAAAATCTGACACTAAAGGATAGAACGTGGACTTGCCGCGAATGCGGAACTACCCACGACCGTGACATAAATGCTGCGAATAATATTTTGACTCAAGGAATGAAATTAAAGTCTGGTTTAGGTGCTAAGTCTGACTCAAAACAAAAACCAGCGGAGCCGTCTAAAAAATATTTGCTACGTGGTCAAAATGATCCGAAAGGATTAAAAGACCAACATGGCAAAAAAGAGGCTGGGAAACTGGATATTTCTGCAAAGAAATAGCACATACAAGCCAATTCAGCGAAAATTTTTGGTTGTGAGGCCTGCTTTT
>DITM01000095.1 GCA_002422845.1 Candidatus Paracaedibacteraceae bacterium UBA6184 | reverse complement strand
ACGATCTTTAACCCCTTGTGTATCTAACGCACCACGAACGATATGGTAGCGCACACCGGGAAGGTCTTTCACACGTCCACCGCGAATCAACACGACAGAGTGTTCTTGCAAGTTATGTCCCTCACCTGGGATATAGGCAGTTACTTCAAAACCACTAGTCAAACGCACACGCGCAATTTTACGCAAAGCTGAGTTTGGCTTCTTTGGTGTAGTTGTTGTAACACGCGTACAAACCCCACGACGTTGGGGACATGCTTTTAAAGCAGGTACCGTATTTCGTACCACACGTGGTTCACGTGGTTTACGAATTAATTGGTTAATAGTTGGCATTCCACTATCCTTTTTTAATTAATAATTTTTAGATGCAATATGATATGCATCCGATTTGCTGGGCTTTACCCCCAGCTCACTTTTGGCAGGTTGAAAAGTCAACCCGCACACTTCAGCCCCTTCCCCATAAGAAAAGAGGCTTACTCAAACTTTAATCAGCTACATCTAAGATGTTACTTTAAGCCTTTTGAGCTGCTTCAAGTAACTGACGATCTTTTTCAGCGGCTAAACGTCTAATTTGACGCGTCATGCTTCCAGTACCTGCAGGAATCAGACGTCCAACGATAACGTTTTCCTTTAAACCTTTAAGTGTGTCGACTTTACCAGCAATCGATGCATCCGTCAATACCCTTGTTGTCTCTTGGAAAGAGGCAGCAGAAATAAATGAACGTGTTTGCAACGATGCCTTTGTAATACCCAACAATACAGGTCTTCCCTTTGGAGGGGTCAACCCTTCAGCTTCAGCCTTAGCCACTTCTAATTCATAGTCTTCTTTTTCCATGACTTCGCCGGGTGAGAACGCTGTATCACCTGGATGTGTAATTTCAACCTTACGCAACATTTGACGAATGATCATCTCAATATGCTTATCGTCGATTTTCACACCTTGCAATCGGTACACTTCTTGGATTTCATTAATCAAGTAATCTGCCAATGCAGGAACACCCAAAACTTGCAAGATATCGTGAGGAACACGATGTCCGTCCATAATGATGTCTCCACGACGAACAAAGTCACCTTCTTGAACCATCACGTACTTACCTTTTGGAATCATGTATTCAACGCTAGGTTGATTTTCATCTTGAGGCGTAATGATGATACGACGCTTGTTTTTGTAGTCTTTTCCAAACGTTACTTGACCATTAACTTCACAGATAATCGCACAATCTTTAGGTTTACGAGCTTCAAATAATTCTTCAATACGAGGCAAACCTCCCGTAATGTCACGTGTTTTAGATGTTTCAACAGGAATACGAGCTAATACAGTTCCCGCACCTACATGCTGACCATTTTGAATACTCAAAACAGCATCTGCAGATAAGAAGTAACGTGCTTCCATCCCGTTATCCAATTTAATTGGATCACCTTTTTCATCAACAATGATGACACGTGGTTTTAACTTCGCACCACGAGACGACTGCTTCCAATCCATAATCACACGGCTAGAAATACCTGTTGATTCATCCAATGTTTCACGAACTGACACACCATCCATAAGATCCAAGAAATTAACCTGTCCTGCTTTTTCACTCAAAATTGGCAATGTATATGGATCCCACTCAGCCAAAACTTGACCACGTGTCGTCATGTCGTTTTCTTTAACATTCAACTTCGCACCATAAGGCAATCTGTGACGCAATTTCTCACGGTTCAAATTATCCAATAGCAATACATCTGTGTAACGGTTCAACACGATCAACGCACCGTCTTCTCTCATCACAAAGTGACCGTTATCAAAGGCTACTTTACCTTCAATCGGAGCTTCAACTGAAGATTGCTCCGCGCTACGTTGTGCTGCTCCACCGACGTGGAATGTACGCAATGTAAGCTGAGTTCCTGGCTCTCCAATAGATTGAGCCGCAATCACTCCCACAGCTTCACCTTCGTTCACCATCGTTCCACGAGCAAGGTCACGACCATAACATTTCGCACACACGCCTTCTTTAGATTCACACGTCAATACAGAACGAATCTTAACTGCATCCACACCAGAGTTTGCAATGCGATCAAGAATATCCTCATCAATCAATTGCGAACCAGACACCAACGTTTCATTTGAAATTGGATCTACTAAATCTTCTGATGTCACACGACCCAAAATACGATCTTCTAAAGAAGCAATCACATCACCGCCGTCAATCACTGACTTAACGGTTAGTCCAGCTGTCGTACCACAATCATCTTCAATAATCACACAGTCTTGCGCAACGTCAACTAAACGACGGGTCAAGTATCCAGAGTTCGCAGTTTTCAATGCTGTATCCGACAATCCTTTACGCGCACCGTGAGTCGATGTGTAATATTCCAAGACATTCAAACCTTCTTTAAAGTTTGAAATAATGGGCGTTTCAATGATTTCACCGGTAGTCTTTGCCATCAATCCGCGCATACCCGCCAACTGACGCATCTGAGCCGCCGAACCACGGGCACCCGAGTGTGCCATCATGTAAACTGAGTTTACTGGCTTTCCGGGTTCAATCGCAGAAATACCCTTCATCATTTCTTCAGTCACTTGATCCACACACTTTGACCATGCGTCGATCACTTTGTTTTGTTTTTCACCGCGTGTGATCAACCCGTCAAGATACAAAGTTTCGTATTCCAAAACTTTCTTTTGAGTCGCTTCAACTAAACGTTGTTTAGCCGCTGGAACAACCAAATCGGCCTTACCGAATGAAATACCTGATTTACCAGCGTATTCAAATCCTAATCCCATTAGCTTGTCCGCGAATATCGCTGTAGTTTTCTGACCGCAATGACGATACACAATGTCCACAAGGTTCGTTGTCTCTTTTGACGTCAATGACTTGTTGATCATAGAAAACGGCAACAAATGATGCTTTGGCATAATATTCCAAACGATCATGCGACCTGGCGTTGTTTCATAACGCTTTGTAATCTTATTACCTTCTTCATCAATCCATGGCACAAGCGCTTGAACTTTAGCGTGCATCGATACCACACCTTCATTCAACGCGTACTCAATCTCACCTAAAGATGAGAAAATCATTCCCTCACCTTTTTCGCCATCACGTTCCAAACTAAGGTAATAAATACCTAATACAACGTCCTTTGATGGAACGATAATCGGACGACCGCTTGCAGGGCTTAAAATGTTGTTCGTTGACATCATCAATACACGTGTTTCCAATTGTGCCTCAATGGACAATGGAACGTGAACCGCCATCTGATCTCCGTCAAAGTCAGCGTTAAACGCTGTACATACTAACGGGTGCAAACGAATCGCTTTACCTTCAATCAAAATAGGCTCAAATGCTTGAATACCCAATCTGTGAAGTGTAGGAGCTCGGTTCAACATCACTGGATGCTCGCGGATCACCTCTTCTAAGATATCCCAAACTTCCAAACGCTCACGTTCAACCATGCGTTTTGCAGCCTTAATTGTAGGCGCCAAACCATATTTTTCTAAGCGAGCATATACAAATGGCTTAAACAATTCTAATGCCATCTTTTTAGGCAAACCACATTGGTGTAATTTCAAGTTAGGTCCAACGCAAATTACTGAACGACCAGAATAGTCAACACGCTTTCCTAATAGGTTTTGACGGAAACGACCTTGCTTTCCTTTTAACATATCAGAAATGGATTTCAATGGGCGCTTGTTAGCTCCCGCAATCACGCGACCACGACGACCGTTATCAAACAATGCATCCACAGACTCTTGCAACATACGTTTTTCGTTACNNACGGTTGTTACGGTTGATCACACGACGGTATAAATCGTTCAAATCTGATGTCGCAAAACGTCCACCATCCAATGGTACCAATGGACGCAACTCAGGTGGGATTACTGGAACAACATCCAATACCATCCACTCTGGACGTGAACTTGATCCTAAGAAATCGTCCAACACCTTTAATGTTTTTAAAATCTTTTTGCGTTTAACTTCTGATGTGACTTCATGTAAATCAATACGTGACTGTTCACGCATCTCGATCATATCAATTCGTATTAGCATTTTTTTCAATGCTTCAGCACCGATACCTGCTGTAAACGCATCGTCACCATATTGATCTTGAGCATCAAAGTACTCTTCTTCACTTAACAATTGGTTCTTTTTCAACTCTGTTAAGCCCGGATCAATCACCACATAGTTTTCAAAGTATAAAATGCGGTCTAAATCTTTTGCTGTCATATCCAATAATAATGACAACCGGTTTGGTAATGATTTTGTAAACCAAATATGTGCAACAGGAGAGCACAACTCAATGTGCCCCATACGCTCACGACGCACTTTCGAAAGGGTAACTTCAACGCCACACTTTTCGCAAATAACGCCACGGAATTTCATACGTTTGTATTTACCACACAAACATTCGTAATCCTTAATCGGTCCAAAAATACGCGCACAAAACAAACCATCTTTTTCTGGTTTAAACGTACGATAGTTAATGGTTTCTGGTTTCTTTACTTCACCATATGACCAAGATCTAATTTTTTCAGGACTTGCAAGACCAATACGAATAAAGTCAAAATCGTCTGTTGCCTCAGGTCTCGTAAATACCGTCTGTAAACTTTTCATCGTTGTTATTCCCTCTGAGCCTAACTGTTTAACTCTTCTTCGCGACCGAATTCCATATTCAAGCCCAAAGATTGTAATTCTTTTACCAAAACGTTAAAGGATTCTGGAATACCAGATTCAAAGTTATCGTCTCCACGAATGATAGATTCGTATACCTTTGTACGACCCGCAACGTCATCTGATTTTATCGTCAACATTTCTTGTAATGTGTGAGCGGCACCATAAGCTTGCAGTGCCCAAACTTCCATTTCTCCGAAACGTTGTCCACCAAATTGAGCCTTACCGCCCAATGGTTGTTGAGTTACCAAGCTGTACGGTCCAATTGAACGTGCGTGAATCTTATCATCCACCAAGTGGTGAAGTTTCAACATATACAAACATCCAACTGTTGCAGGACGATCAAAGTAATCACCTGTCCGTCCATCCATCAGACGCACCTGTCCAGTGAATGGCAATTTGGCTTTTTCTAACATGCGATCGATATCAGATTCCTTAGCTCCATCAAATACTGGCGTTGCCATTGGAACACCTTTTTTCAACGTAGCTGCCATTTCAATCACATCTTCATCGCTTAGCTTATCGATTGCTGCAAGATATTCATCTTTTTCATAAACTGTTGCAAGCAACTCACGCAGCTCTTTAATATGTTTATGATTTTCACGATACGCTTGTGCAGCATCATCAATTTGCTTACCCAATGCCATTGACGCCCACCCTAAGTGAGTCTCCAAAATCTGCCCAACGTTCATACGAGAAGGTAAACCAAGTGGGTTCAAAATAATGTCAACAGGTGTACCGTCTTCAAGGAATGGCATGTCTTCTAATGGAACAACCTTAGATACAACACCCTTGTTTCCATGACGGCCGGCCATCTTATCACCGGGTTGTAACTTACGTTTAACGGCCAAGAAAACCTTTACCATTTTCAAAACGCCAGGGGCTAATTCATCGCCTTGTTTTAGTCTTTCAATTTTTTCTTCAAAACGTTTTTGCAATAATTCTACGGTTTCGTCATGTGCAGCTTTCATCTCTTCAATATCGTGCATGACATTTTCATCATCCACAATTAATTGACGCCACAAACCTTTGGTCATGCGTGCCAAAAGTGCATCATTAACAATCTCACCTTTTTTCAAGTCTTCAACGCTCTTTGGACCTTTTACGATCTTCTTGCCCATCAACCTGTCTTTTAAGCGGCTTGAAAAGTTGCGCTCTAAAATATCGCGTTCAGCATCACGATCGTTTTTTAAACGTTCAATTTCTGCTAATTCAATTGCCATCGCTCGTTCGTCTTTGTCCACACCACGGCGTGAAAACACACGAACATCCACAACAGTTCCCGCAACTCCAGGGGATACACGCAATGAAGAATCACGAACATCCGATGCTTTTTCACCGAAAATCGCACGCAATAATTTCTCTTCTGGTGTCACCGGTGATTCACCCTTAGGCGTCACACGTCCAACCAAGATATCGCCAGGTTTTACTTCAGCACCAATCGCGATAATACCCGCTTCATCCAAATGCTTTAATGCTTCATCGCTCACGTTTGGAATATCACGCGTAATTTCTTCATTACCCAACTTTGTATCTCTAGCAACTACTTCATATTCTTCAATATGAACTGATGTATAAACGTCATCTCTAGAAATACGTTCAGAAATAATGATTGAGTCTTCAAACGTATATCCATGCCACGACATGAAAGTCACCAGAACGTTACGCCCCAATGCCAATTCACCTAATTCAGTCGCCGGACCATCCGCAATCACAGTGCCTTTTTCAACAATTTCACCCACTTTAACCAATGGTTTTTGGTTAATACATGTGTTGTGGTTAGACCGTTGGAACTTAGACAAGTTGTAAATATCAACGTTAGACGCAGACGCATCTGTATCTTCCGTTGCACGAATCACAATACGCTTTGCATCAACTTGATCAACAACCCCAGAACGCGCAGCTTTGACTACGGCACCAGAATCCATCGCAACAATCTGCTCCATTCCAGTACCCACTAATGGCGCTTCACACTTTAACAACGGCAATGCTTGTCGTTGCATGTTTGATCCCATCAGTGCACGGCTTGTATCGTCATTTTCCAAGAATGGAATTAATGACGCCGCCACAGACACAATCTGTTTAGGTGATACGTCCATCAAAGTAACTTCCGCTGCAGGAGCGTTAATAAAGTCCCCCTTACGACGACACAATACAAATGTATCCGAGAATGTATTCCCTTTATCAAGTTTAGAACTTGCCTGAGCAATCGTATGCTTTTCTTCTTGCAATGCAGATACGTAAATAATCTCTTCACTTACTTTTCCGTCGGCAACTTTTAAATATGGAGTCTCAATAAATCCATAATCGTTAATGCGGGCAAATGTCGCTAATGAGTTAATCAATCCGATATTTGGACCTTCAGGAGTTTCAATGGGACAAATGCGACCATAATGCGTCGGGTGTACGTCTCGCACTTCAAATCCAGCACGATCACGCGTTAAACCACCAGGCCCTAAGGCTGACAAACGACGCTTATGCGTAATTTCCGACAATGGGTTAGTTTGATCCATAAATTGAGACAACTGTGACGATCCAAAGAATTCACGAATAGACGCAGCCGCAGGCTTTGCGTTAATCACATCATTTGGCATCATGTTTTCAATTTCCAAAGAACTCATACGCTCTTTGATCACACGCTCAATACGTAATAATCCACCACGGTATTGGTTTGCCAACAATTCACCCACTGACCGTACGCGACGGTTAGATAGGTTATCGATATCGTCAACTTCACCACGACCATCTTTTAAGTCCAATAACATCTTAACGATACGCAAAACATCTTTGCGTGTTAAAACTCTTAAATCTTCAGGTAACTCTAAATCCAAACGACCATTCAACTTCACACGACCTACCGCAGACAAGTCATACTTCTCTTCTTCAAAGAACAATCCTTGGAAAATAGCATCAGCAGTTTCAAGGGTTGGTGGCTCACCTGGACGTAATACGCGATAAATATCCAGCAATGCATCAGCTTTGCTCGTGTTGCGATCTGACATCAACGTGTTGCGCAGATACGGCCCCATGTTATTATTGTCAATCGCCAAAGTTGGAATGGTTTTAATTTTGTTCTGAGAAAACAAATCCAACATTTTTTCGGTAACTTCTTCACCGGCAGTCGCAATAACTTCGCCCGTATCATCAGACGTCATATCTTTTGCAACAAAACGTCCCAAAAGATCAACATCACTCACACGGATTTCGTTTAATCCATCCTCTTGAAGCTTCTTCGCTGTACGTTGAGTAATCTTAGTACCCTTCTCAACAGCAACTTCATTTGTTTCAGCGTTAATTAGATCTTCGACTAAGCGCTCACCCTTCCATTCTTCAGGAACGAAAGCGGTTTTCCAGTCAGATTTACTGCGCTTAAATGATTTTGTTTGATAAAAGAAATTTAATAATTCTTCTCTGTTAAAGCCAGTCGCTTCAGCTACATTAAATTCTTCACCTCTTGCACGCTTTTCATTGCGTTTTGCTTCGGTGGCCTCATTGTCCAAGGCTAACAAGAATGTCGTTGCAAGCAATTTACGGCGACGGTCAATCCTGACATACAACATGTCTTTAGGATCGAATTCAAAATCCAACCATGATCCGCGATATGGAATCACACGGCATGAAAACAAGAACTTACCAGACGCATGTGTTTTACCATGATCATGGTCAAAAAACACACCTGGTGAACGGTGCATCTGAGATACAACCACACGTTCAGTTCCGTTAAATACAAATGTACCTTTATCGGTCATTAAGGGCATATCGCCCATATATACTTCTTGTTCTTTTATATCACGTACAGTTTTGGAACCAGTATCTTTGTCCACATCCCACACAATTAATCGGAACGTTGTACGTAAAGGTGCTGCATAAGTTGCATCCCTTTGTAAACATTCCTCAACGTCATATTTAGGTGTCCCTAAATTATATTTAATATATTCAAGTTGCGCACGCCCAGCATAGTCTTGGATAGGGAAAATAGACTTAAAAACTTCATCTAACCCACTACCAATATCTTTTCCGTTTAATGTTCTAGAAGATAAGAACTCGTTATACGATTTGATTTGCAGTTGGATCAAGTCTGGCAAGGCTGCTTTTTCAGGAATACGACCAAAACTTTTGCGAATGCGATTAATCCTGGTTAAGGACTGTGACATAAAAGCCTCTCTTTCAATTAGCAGTCTAAGATATAGAAACGTATAAAGTGGAGAGTCAAATTGACCCTCCACTCAAAAAACAACAACAAAAAAACTAGACGATTTTTACTTTCGCACCAGCTTTTTCCAAGATATCTTTTATCTTGTTAGCTTCGTCTTTGCTTACACCAGCTTTAACTGATTTTGGAGCACCATCAACAAGATCTTTAGCTTCTTTTAAGCCTAAGCTTGTGATTGCGCGAACTTCTTTAATGACTTCGATCTTCTTATCTCCGCCACTTTCAAGAATAACTTCAAATTCAGTTTTTTCTTCAGCAGCAGGTCCAGCAGCAACTGGTGCCGCAGCAGCAACCGCAGCAGCAGCAGAAACGCCCCACTTCTCTTCTAACATTTTTGCTAGATCAGCAGCTTCTAATACTGTTAATGTTGATAATTCGTCAACGATCTTTGTTAACTTTTCAGACATGTTTTAACTCCAATTAAATTACTATATTGATTAACTCTAAAATACCCAATTATTCCTTTGTGCTGTATGCAGCAGCCAAACGCGCCAACTGAGCAGCTGGTTCGATGACTGTACGAGCGATCTTTGACAAAGGTGCTTGTAACAGCCCAATAAGCGTTGCACGAAGTTCGTTCAAAGAAGGCAACTTCGCCAATGCATCCACGCTTGCAGCATCTAATAACTTACCGTCAAGGCAAGCCGCTACAACTTGAATTTTTTTATTGGTCTTTGCAAATTCCACTGCGATTTTTGCAGCAGCGATAGGATCTTCCGAAAATGCCAACGCAACGGCACCTTTGAAATAATCCCCTAAAGGAGCAATAGAAGTATCCTGAACAGCTAACCTTGCCAAAGTGTTTTTAATCACTTTATAGTTCGCACCAGCTTCACGCATTTTAGCTCGAAGGTTTGTTACTTCCGCAACTGTTAAACCTGCTTGTTGAGTTACAACAACCAGCTTTTTACCTTCAAGGCTGTTTCGCAAAGACGATACAAACTCTTGCTTTTCGTTACGATCCACGGATCATACTCCATTGTTTGTTTGTTAGTAACCCCTGTCCGAAAAGTCATCCGTCTATGAAGGACATTAAGCTTTCGCACCCTCAGTCTTGGACAGGAACTAAAAGTATATATCACTATATACTACCTTGAATCAAGAAAGTAATTGCCCACTCTCTAAAAAATTATCGGGAACTATACCCCAATTTATGAATGAAATGAACTAATATTTTAGCATTCTTCCTATCCTTTCAATTGAAAATCGCCCTATAATTAAGGGTATAGTGAACAAAATTCTTTCAAATCAACGGATTAAAACCATAATTACACAAGAAATTTTTGATTATTTCAAAAAGATTAAAGCAATGACCGATCAACACATACCACATGAACTGTTTTTGCCGATCCGAAATAAAATAAGCTTTGCCGCTGCAACTAATTATTCTTTGGAAGATACAGATGGTAAACGATTTTGGGATTATATTGATACCTTAACCGATCAAGGACTCATTAATTCCGTCCATTACGTTATGACAGACCTATGGACAGTCAGCGATACAAACGAAAATGATGACGAGCTTTTTCGATCCAGTGAAGATGCATATTTAATGTACATTCTATTTAAAACGCCCCTTTCAATACAACTTACCGAAGAAGGTATCGTTAAGGACCTAAATGAAAAATTTAGCGCCGAATGTTTTATGCATCGCTCATTCGGTGAGGGTGTTTGGGGAATAACGTGGGACTAATTAAAACAATGATTACTTCTGTTAATCATTGTTAATATTTGGTTAATTTGTTTTTTTCACCACCCCCCGCCCTATTCACCCTCAGTGAACTTCGGGTGGGGGGGACAAAACCCACCCCATAATCGCAAAAACAATAGACGAAGCTGTCCGTCATTCTTTCGCAAAACGGTGGGCAAAAAATATAGGGGCTGTACCAGATAACATAGA
>DITM01000026.1 GCA_002422845.1 Candidatus Paracaedibacteraceae bacterium UBA6184 | reverse complement strand
AAAAAAACTCATTCATAACGCCCAATGAGGAAGGCGGACTTTTTAGCAAGTCGGGGTTTTAAGAGCCCGTCGGCTCTGATTCAGGGGATGACGATCTCGGCGTGTCTTTAAAGTTTTCAACCAAAGCTCGTCATGGATCCGGGTTGGGATCCTTTGGAGGAAAGATTCAAAGACATAGAACGAAAAAAAGCTACCCACCAAACAGTGGATAGCCTTTTAGCAATTCTAGTTATTAGTATACAAAGTGATTTTGAAGTGTCAATTATATTTTAACTTTGTTTTGAATTTTTTGATGTGTCGCTATTGAAGTTCAGTTCCTTTTATAAAATGTGTCGGGGCGTATCGGAGATAAGCTAATGGATGCAACCGCAGGTTGCCCCGCGCCATGTGCCCCGATGGGGGCCTCCCAACAACAATTTCTCAGAGCGTGTCCTTCCCCTGCCACCACAACGGCAACGTGCCGTTGCATCCATTAAATTAGATTGGGGGCTTTATACTCCATGTCAGATCATATCGAATCTAACTTTAGGGTGGCAGGGATCATCCTTGCTTTCGCACAACGCTGTGCTGCTTCAATATCCAGAATCGGTCTTGCGTATCAGATGCAACCACCGTGAAGTGGTATCTGAGTTTACTTTAATCCGTCCATCTATAGGTGTATCAGATAATCTTTAACAAATGATGAATGGGGTGGGGTTTTTACTCAGGATTAATCGGCGGCTCAATAGCGCTCGCACTCGTATATTCTTTATAGGCTGTCTCGGGGCGCATAGGCTGCGGCGACGTTTGCTAAACCCCGAGCATCACTTGCTTTCAATAAAGTTAGTTTAATTTTTTCGATAGCTTGTTTATAAGCCCCGTAATTTTTTCTAGTGAACGGCTTACTTTTGTTTTTAGAGAGTCTGCGATGTTGGGCAGGCTTTCTAATACTTCTAGTTCTTGTTTCAATTCACACATTGCGGTGTAGTATTGCTTTTGGCGCAGCGTTGGCCAATGTCCATCAATATTAATTACACCTGTCTTTGTGTCCAATATGTCTCTGATTGTCTTTGTCATGGTGCGTCTCCCTTAATTCTTTCGGTTATTTAGGGAGAATTTATAAAAAATCAAGGGAGGGGTAGGATATTTGTTGCAGATTTTGCGGAAAATTGCCAGTATCTTAATAAAAAGATAAAAAAATGTTAAAAGAGTTTCGTAGTTTGGTTGTCTGGACCCTGTTAACCACCCTGCTTGTTGCGGGAGGATCCCTATCCCTTTTGTTGTGGGCCGAGGCTTCTGTTGTGTTTTGTCTCTTATTTGTTGTGGCTGCAGGGTGTTTGATCGCGCTGCTTTCTCGGATTTTGTTGCGTTACGCATCTTTGGCTGAGCAGTATTCGTTGGTTCTGGATAGCGTAAACGCCACCCCTCATGGAATGTTTGTTGTAAACGGACAAAACAAGCTGGTTTTTAAGAACAAGCCCTATGAGATATTTTTTCATGAAAATTTAGTCAGAAACAATATCATGCACACGTTTCTTGATGTAACGCGTCGGGTTCGCATCGGAAGTGCCGCGCAAGAAATTATAGATCTTAAGGGCGCAAAGGGCGATAAGCTTTCTTATCGATTAACCGCCTCAGCGCTGACTAACCATCGCGGATATATCGCATTTTCAGTTGGCGATGTTTCTGGAATGTTGGATCGCGCGACTCGTGATGATATGCGCGGGTTTTTAGATAAGGCTCCGATTGGGGTTTTTTCTATTAATTCTTCGGGAGACTTTATATATATCAACCATGTGGCTTCGGAGTGGTTCGCTCGTCCGTCAGCAAAAAAAAGCAATCTGTTTCGGGTGCTTGATGTTGCGGACGATCGCAGAGCCTTTTTCCCATCTTTTGAAAGCATTAATCCCAAAAAAACCTATGAACATTATTTTTCGGTGAACAAGCAGTTTTATCGGGTTTTTCAGCGCTTTATCAAAGTCGGAGATGATTATGTAACATGTTCGATGGTCTTTAAAAGCAAGCGCAATCGTCAGTCGATTAATCTAGAGGGGCAAAACTTTAAAAGCGTATTTGATGATGCCCCTGCGGGGATTTTGTTGGTAGATGAAAAGCGCAATATCTTGGCGGTAAACCAACGGTTTTCTCATATGATTCAAAAGCACTCTTCGGATTTAATTGGTCGCAATCTGGATGGGTTTTTAAATTTTGCATGTAAGAAAACAGTATTGGAAGCCTTACAAAAAGCTTTTGATAAAGAGCCCACACAAAAGCCGATAGAGATCTCTTTTAAGGGGACTAAAAATGATGACCTGGCTGCGTATATTAGCCCCCTGAGGGAAGAGGATAGGGTCATCGGTGCTATTGTTCATTTTTTAAGCACATCGGAACAAAAGAAAATGGAAATTCAGTTCGTTCACTCTCAGCGGATGCAGGCGGTTGGACAATTGGCGGGGGGCGTTGCTCACGACTTTAACAATCTTCTAACTGCTATGATTGGGTTTTGTGATTTGTTGTTACAGAGGCACTCGCCCGCAGAGCAATCCTTTTCTGACATTATGCAGATTAAGCAAAATGCGAATCGCGCCGCGGGATTGGTGCGACAGTTGCTGGCATTCTCTCGTCAGCAATCATTGCAACCCAAGGTGATTAATATTACGGATGCTTTGTCAGAGCTTTCGGCGCTGCTGAGGCGACTTCTTGGGCCTGCGATTGAGCTAAAGGTTAAGCATGCCCGTGATTTGTGGTTTATTAAAGTTGATAAAGGTCAATTTGAACAAGTGGTTATTAACCTGGCGGTAAATGCGCGGGACGCTATGGAAAACAGCGGAACGTTAAAAATTACAACGTCGAACCATGCTAACAAAAAAACATTTGCTCAGAATCATGACAGCATGCCCCCGGGAGAGTATGTGTTGATTGAAATCGAAGATACGGGGTGTGGCATTTCCATGGATATTATTGATCGTATTTTTGAGCCGTTCTTTTCTACAAAAGCAGTGGGGTCTGGCACGGGCTTAGGGTTGTCTACCGTGTATGGTATCGTAAAGCAAACGGGCGGGTTTATCTTTGTGGACAGTGTTGTTGGCAAGGGTACAAACTTTAGAATTTTCCTGCCAAGGCACGTTCAGAAAGAACAAGAAGAAGTGATTGTACAAGAGGATCGTCATTTAAGCGACCTTACTGGAACCGCACATATTCTGTTGGTAGAAGATGAGGATGCCGTCCGAATGTTTGCTGCGCGCGCCTTAAAAGACAAGGGGTATGAGGTCATAGAGGCCAGCAATGGGATTGAAGCTGTTCAGCTGGCCAAGCAAGACAATATTGAAATCGACCTAATTATTACGGATGTTGTTATGCCGGGAATGGGTGGCCCCCAGATGATTAATGAGATTCGACAATTTATGCCCTCTGTAAAAGTGGTATTTATTTCGGGATATGCAGAAGATTCTTTCCGTAAGAAATTAAACAACGAAGAGAATATACATTTCTTGCCAAAGCCATTTAACTTGAAAGATTTGGCATTAAAGGTTAAAGATATTTTAAACTAAACTTTTTTCACACAAGGACAGATTATGGACAAACAAAAGGCACTAGAGGCTGCTCTCAGCCAAATCGAACGCGCGTTTGGTAAGGGATCCATTATGCGTATGGGGCAAAACGAGACTTTAAATATTGAGGCAATATCAACGGGATCGCTAGGGCTAGATTTGGCCTTGGGAATTGGTGGATTGCCCTGCGGTCGTGTCATAGAAATTTACGGACCTGAAAGTTCTGGTAAAACAACCCTTACATTACATGTAATTGCCGAAGCCCAGAAAAAGGGTGGTGTGTGTGCCTTTATTGATGCGGAACACGCACTAGATCCTGTGTATGCAAAAAAGTTGGGTGTAAACATTGATAGCTTGTTGGTGTCTCAGCCAGACGCCGGCGAACAAGCGTTAGAAATTGCCGATACTCTGGTTCGTTCTGGTGGTGTTGATGTTGTGGTTGTGGACAGCGTTGCTGCGTTGGTTCCCCGTGCAGAGTTAGAAGGTGAAATGGGCGATTCTCACATGGGATTGCAGGCACGTTTAATGAGCCAAGCCTTGCGTAAACTAACGGGTTCAATCTCACGATCAAATTGTATGGTTATCTTTATCAACCAAATTCGTCAAAAGATTGGCGTTATGTTTGGTAACCCAGAAACGACAACAGGCGGAAACGCATTAAAATTCTATGCATCTGTTCGCTTAGACATTCGTCGCATTGGTGCGATCAAAGACAAAGAAGATATCGTTGGAAACCAGACACGCGTAAAGGTTGTGAAGAACAAGGTTTCTCCCCCTTTTAAGGTTGTTGATTTCGACATCATGTATGGTGCGGGCATTAGTAAAGAAGGCGAATTGGTGGATCTTGGGTCAAAGATTGGTGTCATTGAAAAGTCCGGATCTTGGTATTCATATGGTGACAATCGTATTGGCCAGGGTCGCGAAAACGTTAAAGAGTATTTCAAACAAAACCCCGCTATTGCAGCAGAGGTAGAGACTGCAATTCGCGCAAACGCAGGGTTGGTTGCCAATCAATTGGCGGGTCCAGCTGAAGAAGATAGCGACGACGGAATAGAAGAGTAATAAAAGGAGAGTATGTATGAAGGCCGCTGATATTCGAAGGGTGTTTCTAGATTATTTTAAGAAAAACGAACACCAGGTGGTTGAATCAAGTCCGTTGGTTCCACAAAACGACCCAACGCTATTGTTTACAAATGCCGGGATGGTTCAGTTTAAAGACTATTTTACGGGAGCAGATGTGCCGCCGTATCCAAGAGCAGCAACCAGTCAGAAATGTATTCGCGCAGGTGGAAAACATAATGATCTTGAAAATGTGGGGTATACGGCGCGCCATCATACATTCTTTGAAATGCTGGGTAACTTTTCGTTTGGTAATTATTTCAAGGAAGAAGCGATTCACCATGCGTGGACGTTAATCACAAAAGAATACGGATTAAGTCCCGAAAAATTATTGGTGACGGTTTATCACGAAGACGAAGAAGCTGTAGCCTTGTGGAAAAAGATCGCTGGTTTTGGTGATGACAAAATCATTCGTATCGCAACAAAAGATAACTTTTGGGCGATGGGCGATACGGGTCCGTGTGGTCCTTGCACGGAAATTTTCTATGACCATGGCGAGGGTATTTGGGGTGGGCCTCCCGGCAGCGCCGATCAAGATGGCGATCGATTCATCGAAATCTGGAACTTGGTCTTTATGCAGTTTGAACAGCTAAAACAAGCCGATGGTTCAACAAAAATGATTCCTTTGCCAAAGCCATCGATTGATACGGGCATGGGGTTGGAGCGCATCACGGCTGTAATGCAGGGTAAACACAATAACTATGATATTGATCTGTTTCAGGAAATTATCAATACGTCTAAAGCGATTACTCAGAATGAAGATCCTAACTTAATTGCTGCGCATCGTGTCATTGCCGATCACTTGCGATCCAGCTGTTTTTTGATTGCCGATGGAGTTTTGCCATCTAATGAGGGGCGCGGATATGTGTTGCGTCGCATTATGCGTCGCGCGATGCGTCAGGTGCATAAGCTTGGGTACAAAGATCTGTTGATGCATCAAATGGTTCCAGTTTTAGCAAAGGCAATGGGCGAGGCATACCCAGATTTGGTTCGCGCTCAACCCATTATCACAGAAACGTTACGACTAGAAGAAGAGCGTTTTCAACGTACGCTTGATCGCGGCATGAGCATCTTGACTGAAGAATCTTTGGGCGTATCTGCCGGCGGCGCATTGTCTGGGGGTGTCGCATTTAAATTATACGATACCTATGGTTTTCCATTAGATCTTACACAAGATATTATGCGCGGCGAAGGCAAGTCAGTGGACGTCGAGGCCTTTAGTAGCGAAATGGAAAAACAAAAAGAGCTTGCCCGATCTAGTTGGGTGGGGTCTGGTGATTCAAAGGTTGACCCCATTTGGTTTGATGTTCAGCAAGCAACTGGTGCATCGGAATTTTTAGGATACATGGTTACAGATGCAGAAGGACAGCTGCAGGGGATTGTTCAAGACAGCAAGTCTGTTGAGATCGCAAAAACAGGAAGTAGCGTTGCATTTGTGTGCAACCAAACCCCATTTTATGCGGAGTCTGGCGGACAGATGGGTGATGTGGGTGTAATTGCTTCTGGCAATGCAGAGCTGAAAGTTACCGACACGCAAAAACGGGCGAACGGTTTGTTTGTGCATTTTGGTCAGGTAACGAAGGGTGAGTTCAAGGTTGGCGATGCGGTTCATTTAAAGGTGGATAATCAACACCGTCTTAATTTGCGAGCACATCATTCAGCAACCCACTTATTACACAAGGCGTTACAGCTGATATTAGGTAGTCACGTTATGCAAAAAGGATCGTTGGTTGCCGCCGATCGCCTGCGATTTGATTTCAGCCACATGAAAGCTGTTGTGCGGGAGGAGTTGCAAAAAATTGAAGACGCGGTCAATCATTATATCCGTCAAAATAAAGCTGTTCAAACGCGTGTAACCACCCCAGAAATTGCTAAATCTGAAGGGGCGATGGCCTTGTTTGGTGAAAAATATGGTGAAAGCGTTCGCGTCGTTTCCATGGGATTTGATGAAGGTGAAAAGCGGGCATACTCTACAGAGTTATGCGGGGGTACCCACGTTTCTGCAACTGGAGATATCGGTTCATTTAAGATTGTTTCTGAATCCAGTGTGGCGTCCGGTGTTCGTCGTATCGAGGCCGTTGTTGGGGTGGAGGCAGAAAAATTCATTCGTGATGAAGAGGCTGTTTTGAGAGCTCTTTCTGAGTACTTAAAGTGTGGTCCCGCAGCATTGTTTGACAAAGTAGATGGGCTTTCTCAAAAAATTAAACAGCTTGAAAAAGATCTAAAGTCAAAGGCATCCTCAGGGGCGTCCGCAAAAGCAGACATACGTTTGTTGAAGAATGGCGGATCCCTTGCAATTCAGGTTGTTGATCACACAAATGTATCCGACCTTCGTTCGATTAGTGACGAGCTGAAGACACAGATACAGTCTGGTGTTGTGGTTGTTTTTGGTAAGGAGGCAGATAAGGTTTCGATCATTGTATCGGTGACCCAAGATAAAACAACGATCTATGACGCTGTTGCTGTTGCGCGAGAATTGTCAGTCGTTCTGGGTGGCAAAGGTGGGGGCGGTCGCCCCGATTTTGCTCAAGCTGGAGGAAGCGATCCGTCCAAGATTGATGATGCGATAGCGATTGTATCAAAACTTTAAAATGAGGGCTCTTCGGAGCCTTTTTTATTGATGCAATTTTGCGAAAAAAAGGTTTGTCAGTCTCGTTTTTGCAGATTAGTATAAGCCAACTTTAAACGAAGCAGGAGATTAATAATGGAACACATTTATGAGTTAACCCATACAATTGAGCGTCCGCCAGAAGAGGATGATGACGGGATTCAAATAGGAATATATTCTACCAGAGAAAAAGCCGAGGAAGCTCAACAGAGGGCTATCAATAAATTAGAGCGGTGTTCTAGCCATCCAGATGGCTTCTGTATCTGGCCATACAAAATTAATGAACGCCATTGTGACGATGGATTTTTTACGTATTGGTATTAAGGGAGATTAAGAGTTATGACTCATGTTTTTCAGTTAACGCACGAAAGACCATTACCTCAAGGTGGGAATGAGTATTTTTTAATCGGATTTTTTGCCACGAAGGAAGATGCTCAAGAAGCCATTCAAAAATCTATTCTTTTGCCAGGATTTTGTGATCACCAAGAAGATTTTATTATTCGAGAAATAGAGATAGACATAGACAAAGATTTAATTTAGCCCTAAAAGTCAAAATCTTAAAAAGATAGATTCATGCCTTCGGAGCGCCCGCGGCAAGCAAATAAATAAAATTACCATCTTTAGGCGGCCTGATTGCGCGCACGCTGTGGAGCCCGATCTGAGAGTGGTTTGGATATTGTCGTGGGGTAAGTAAACACCAAAATACCCCCACTTGCATTAGATGTTTTTTTGACTTGTTTGTCAACATAATGCTCTGAGAAATTCGACGATGAAACGAAAGGTAGGGTTGCGTTATTTTCAATACGGCAGGTTTTCCTGGGTCTACCCTTAAAGCTGTTCTGTGGCTTTGGACTTTCTTAAGCGCCTGGATTCTTTTTGATTTGTATAAAATTCTTTATAGAATGCTTTTTCGTCGGGGTGTTTCGTTAGGTATGTAACGATTCCATGGAGTGTTCGAACCTCTTGAGGTTCCAACCCTGCTTTTGTGAACATGTTTCGGATATTTTGAATCATGACCTCTTTTTTTTCATCGATGCGTAAAAAACCAGATATTTCCAGTTCTTTTTCTAGGTGATGAAAAAAGGATAGCAACTCTTCGCGCGGCGCTGGCGTCAGCTTTTTTACTCGGCGCAAGTTTATTTTATCAGAAATTTTTGTCCATTCGTATCCAACTAATAATACGGCCTGAGCGAGATTGAGAGATGAATAGGCCGGGTTCAGTGGAATTTCTAAAATAGAATTGGCGAGAGTAATGTGTTGATTGGTTAGGCCACTTTTTTCGCAACCGAACATGACGGCGCATTTTTCACCATTTTCAATGACCGTTTTAATGATTGGAAATTGTTGATTGGGGTCATACACAGGTTTGTATAATTCATGTTTGCGGGGGGAGGTTGCAATTAAATGTTGAATATCTGCGACGGCACTTTCTAGCGAATCAAATACCGACATATTTTCTAGTACGCTATCACCCCCGGCAGATGCAGCGATGGCTCGTCCATGTAGTAGGGGCTCACCGTTTTCAACCCACCTGGGTTTGACCAGGCGTAAATCATGCAACCCACAGTTGAGCATGGCTCTGGCAGACATGCCGACGTTTTCGGGCAAGGCGGGTTCAACCAATATGATGCTGGGACCGTTGGTTCGAATATTGTTTGCGTTGCGGTTTGTGCCTGCCATGGGGGGCGATCCTTATTTCTTTAAACTTATGATGCGAGTGTAGAGTTCTTTTTTTGAAACGCCGTATTCATTCGCAAGATGTTCCGCGGCATCTTTTGTCGTCATATGGGTCAGCGTGTTCAAAATTTCAACATCGGTAATGTCGGTTAATTCTTTGGCTTTTGCCCCCTCGATAAGAACCACAAATTCGCCCCTTGGGTCGGCGATTGCTAGTTTTTCTAACAGAGATGACGACGTGCCGCGTTGAATCTCTTCAAATTTTTTCGTTAGTTCTCGCCCCATGACGATGCTGCGATCGCCCAATTCAAACTGAATATCTTCTAATAGCGAAACAATGCGATGGGGGGCTTCGTACAAAATTAATGTTAGCGGATAGGATGAAAGCTGAGCGAGCTCTTTTTTTCGCGCCATTGATTTTGGGGGTAAGAAGCCAACGAACAGAAATCGATCGGTCGGCAATCCAGATAGCGTTAATGCTGTAATGGCAGCGCTGGGCCCGGGGATGCTGGTCATATATAATTCGTGCTGGATGCAATCGTTGACCAGGTTAAACCCTGGGTCAGAAATTAATGGGGTTCCTGCATCAGACACCAGCGCGACAACTTGACCCGACTGAATGTGTTCAATAATCTTTTTACTGGCCATGTGAGCATTGTGATCGTGATATGTGATGAGTGGTTTTTTGATGTCGTATAAACTTAAAAGTCTTGAGGTGACCCTGGTGTCTTCACATGCGATAAGATCTGCTTGCGAAAGTATGGCTAAAGCGCGTAAACTGATGTCGCTAAGATGTCCAATAGGGGTTGCCACAAGGTATAGCCCTGGTTGGGTTTTACATCCGGGTAACGACTGAACAAACGGTATTAATAAATCAGGGGTCATTCCATGCATATCTTTCAATCTCTTCGGTTCGGGCTAAGGTTTTACATCCTATCCCTAATCGTGCTTTTCTTCAATGGTTGTTCTTCGGAGCCTCAGCAGCCACCAAGGCCGGATACTAAAGAAGTTAATGTGGTTGTGTTGTTGCCGCTGTCGGGTCAATATGCACATATCGGGGATTCGTATTTAAAAGCGATAGAGCTTGCGTTGTTTGAATTTGCAGATTTAAATTTAAAGGCACAAATTTTGGATACCAAGGGAACCTTTGAAGGAGCTTTGGAAACGTTAAAACATGTAAAAGATGCGGATGTTGTCTTGGGGCCAGTGATGTCAACGGCGGTTGATGCGGTTTCCATGTGGGCATTAAAACGAAAGATTCCCGTGATTAGCCTAACGAATAATTTTATAAAAGCTCAACCAGGAGTCTTTGTGTTCGGTATTCCTCCGCAATCAGAGGTTGAGGCCATGGTGGGATCTGCAATCAAAAGCCGCATGGAGCGATTTACGGCCATTTTACCATCGGGCGCGTTTGGTGGAACAATGAGAGAGGCTTTGGAAAAAACGATTCAAGCGTATGCAGCAGCTCTGGTTGATGTGTTTTTCTATAGCCCCAACATGGATGAGTTGCCCTCAATCATAAAGCAAATGCAAAAGAAAACCGTAGATGGAATCTTTGTTTTGAATGGTGGGCAGGAACTGTTCACAATTAGTGAGGCCATAAAAAGCGCAAAGATTTCTGGTCGAATTTTGGGAACGCAACAGTGGAAAACATCTGATGTGATTCATTGGAGAAACTTAAACGAGGGGCGGTATACGTCCGGGTATTCGGATAAAAAACAAATCTTTGAAAATCGTTACTTTTCCTTGTATAACAAAGAACCCGATGTTTCGGCATACCTTGCATATGATGCGATGGCGATGTTAGCAAAGCTTCATAAGTTAAGCTATGACGCGCCATTTTCGATGGCGGCATTAACAAGCCCAATGGGGTTTGTTGGGTTGCAGGGCGGTTTTTCGTTGCAAAAAGATGGAAGCGTGAAACGCAAAATTGCGATTATGGAAATAAAAGATGGCACAAGCCAGATGCGAGAATTAGTTGAAGGAAAATAAATGCGTAAAAACGATCGTTCTGAAAAAGCCTTACGAAGTGTAAGTATTGAAGCTGGATTCAATCTGCATGCAGAAGGATCCTGTTTAATCACCGTTGGGAATACTAAAGTTGTGTGTACAGCATCTGTGGATGAAAAAGTTCCTGCATTCTTGCGCAATACGGGCAAGGGCTGGGTGACTGCAGAATATGGCATGCTGCCAAGATCGACCGGATCCAGAATGGATCGTGAAGCTGCCAGGGGCGGACAGTCGGGTCGTACGCATGAAATCCAACGTTTGATTGGCAGATCATTGCGCGCAGTGATCGATTTAAATGCCTTGGGCGAGCGTCAAATAAAAGTAGACTGCGATGTCATTCAGGCTGATGGGGGCACCCGAACGGCGGCAATCACAGGTGGGTTTGTGGCACTTTATTTTGCGTGCAAACATTTGGTGGATCAAAAGTTGATCAAAACGCTTCCCATCAAAGATCACGTTGCGGCAATATCTGCGGGAATCGTTAAAGGATTGCCGGTTTTGGATTTGGATTACGACGAAGACAGTAGCGCTGAAACCGATGCAAATTTTGTGATGACCGGCAAGGGCGGGATTGTTGAAATTCAATCCACCGCCGAGGGTGAGCCGTTTCAATTAGAACAATTTCAAGCAATGTTTGATTTGGCCAAGTCTGGAATTCAGGATCTGATTAAATTACAGATGCGGGTCATGTATCCAGAGTTGTCTTGAGTGTTTTTTGGCAAAAACTTATAGTAGAATTTTGACCTGTTTAGTTTTATAGTAGCAATAGCAAAGTGAGTTTGTAGGAGGATCAATGTCACTCGATCAAGGCTTAAATACATATACACCTGGAGCCGTGGTGAATTTTTTTCTTGACTTGTCCAAGAAGTCGGAGACGCCTATAACCCCCATGCAGCTGCAAAAGTTGCTTTACTTTGCTCAAGGGTGGTATCTGGCGAAGTTTAATAAGAGCGATAAGATAGTGCCGCTTATCAACGAACCTTTTCAGGCTTGGGACTATGGTCCTGTTAGTAGTTCTGTGTACCATGAATTTAAACGCTTTGGGAGTCACGCAATAGATGAAGTGGTTTCCATGACAGAGTTAGAAATATCTAAAAACTCATTAAATGTAGACATTGTTGTAAACAACATTCCACAGAGCGATGAGACAACCATCAAACATCTTGAAAATATTTGGAATAGGTATTCGCAATATTCTGCGCGGGAGCTATCGGATATGACGCATACTAAAGACCCTGAAAACCCCTGGATATTAACAAGAGAGGTTGGGGCAAAAGAGGGTATCGCGAGAGGTAAGGAAATTTCAAATTTAAATATCAGAACATATTTTAGCAAACTAAAATCAGAAGGCAGAGAGTATTGATGAAAAAAGAAGGCGGTTTTTCTGCAGCACAAGGGCTTGCAGAAGAGAATTTTTATAATATTGAGGCGCTCAAAGAAAGTGCCTATAGATATGGGCAACACTTTAAAGAAAGAGCAAAAAATTTAGAAGAGGAAATCTCCTTGTTTCGCCGGATTCTAATAGCCTTGTTTGCTTTTGTTTTGGTTGCGATGGTGATCTCTATTTATTATGCAGAAAGGTATGGCTTGGATGTTTCTACATTTACAAGATTTGGTGTTTTTGCTTTCCTAATCTCGGTTTTTTGGTGGGTAGCACGCTTATATAATCAGCTGCGGCAGCTAAGAATATTTTATTTAGATAAGTATATTTTAGCAGAAACATACTGTATGTTTGTTAGAAATTCGGACGATAAAGAATCTCATACGTTTGTAAGAGAGGCGGGGGTAGAAAGACTTTTTTCATCTTCGTTAGAAGTTGGATCCAAGTTTATAAAAAATAACCACCACAAGCGATAACTATAGCTATTGATCTGGAGTCAGGTTATTGTGCGCCAGCTCAAGTATTGATGTATAGCCCAGCATCTTAACCTATCATTGGATCTTTTAATAAATTATGAGTTTATATAACAAAGAGATACCCGCAAGGCCACTTGGCATTTATGTACACTGGCCGTTTTGTGTATCAAAGTGTCCGTATTGTGATTTTAATAGCCATGTTGTGCAAAGCATCGATATTGAACAATGGACAATCGCTTATTTGAATGAGTTGCGGTTTTCTCATCAGCAAACGCCCCAGCATCAAGTTCAAACCATTTTCTTTGGCGGAGGGACGCCCTCATTAATGCCCCCCAGCTTGATGGCAACGATCATCGATACCATTCAATCTTTATGGGCATGTTCAGATAACTTAGAGATCACCTTTGAGGCTAATCCTACCAGTGTAGAAGCCGAAAGATTTAAAGCATTTAAGGCTGCGGGGGCGAACCGAGTATCGATCGGGATTCAGGCGTTCAATGATGCAGATTTAAAATTCTTAGGAAGGCCTCATAATTTAGACGAGGGAATTAAGGCCATTGAAAGCGCTCATCAATCGTTTGATCGAGTGTCCTTTGATTTAATTTATGCCCGCCCCAACCAAAATTTACAGGATTGGTCGGCAGAGCTATCAACAGCGTTAACCTATGCTCCAACGCACATTTCACTATATCAATTAACGATCGAGCCTGGAACAGCGTTTCACACCTCATTTGCGCGAGGAGATTTCCCAATGCCCGACGAACATCTGTCCGCAGAGTTGTATGATTTGACGGGCGAGGTGTTGAACAGCAAAGGATTTCGCGCATACGAGGTTTCTAATTATGCAATTTCAGGAGAAGAGTGTCGGCATAATTTAATGTATTGGAAATACAATGATTATGTGGGGATTGGTCCGGGGGCGCATGGGCGAATTACATTAGATGGCGTAAAATATGCAACGCGTCGGCATCGCGCCCCACAGTTGTGGTTAGAGGCGTGCGTAAAGAACCAGCAGGGTCAGCATGAGTTGATTCCGCTGTCGTCTTATGAAGAATTAACAGAGTTAATGTTGATGGGGTTGCGATTAGATTCTGGCATTGAAATACAAAGGGTTGTTGATGTGATGCAGCAAACCCCATCGGATGTTTTTGGTCAAAAATGGGCAGCATTACAGGAAGAGGGGTTGATTGAAATTCAAAACAGATTCATTGTTCCCTCGAAAAGGGGGCGGTTAAAGCTAAACGGAATTCTGGATTTTTTGTTTGGGTAGGTTGATTTTGAACCCACCTTCGGCTCAGGAGGGGTAAGGTTTGAAAATGAAATTGAAATAATTTCGTGTGTAAGTTCTGTTTGTTTCCTGTTTAGTGAATCAGCGTGCCGAAGAATATTGATTCGAGGCGCGAAGACTCACGGTTGTTAAAGTGGTTTACTTTTTTAAGTTAAACGCACCGAGGCATCCCCTGAAAATCACGTGACAA
>DITM01000082.1 GCA_002422845.1 Candidatus Paracaedibacteraceae bacterium UBA6184 | reverse complement strand
ATCTAATATGATTTTGTATAAAATCCCATTAGTTACGCCTATCTGAGCACGTTTTTTGACATAAGTGCCGAAGCGTCATCTCCAAAATCTGCATTAAAACTAGCCTAAAACATTAGAAAGTGAAAACTAGGCACTATGGATAAAGTTTTGCTTTTCGCCAATTGCAACTGCATATTGAAAAAGCCCCATATCATTTAAAACATCATCAGTATAAAGCGCCCATTTCAAAATCGGCGACTCCTCTGATATTTTAGCAAGAATATGATTCAATGCAGTTTGATAAATTACCCCACCTGTAGTGCAAAGAAAGCAAGATGGAAAAAAATTTTTTACGGCTGGGATAATAGATTCGGAATCTGCAGCTTCGGATGGGTCGGCTTGTATCATTTTATCGATTGAGGGTCTACCAATGTTAACAGGAATATATTGATTTTTATCAGTGTAAAATAATTCTGGGGGGAGCAAAGCTCTAAATCTATTAACATAAGAAAGCTCTATGTCCGACCATTGAAACCGGTTGGCTCCGACAAAGTCATTCATAAAAAATACGCCACCAGGATTTAGAACGTCATGACTAACTTTAACTGCATTTGGAACGTCCAACATGTGATGAAGTGCATTATCCCAATGAACAAAATCATATGTATTTGCAGAAACGTTAGTGGAGAAAAAATCAGTTTGATGAATAGTTACGCGTTTCTGTAAGCCAAATTTCTTAACATTAGCCAAAGCTGCATGGATTCTCACCTCAGAAAGTTCGTAAAGATCGAAATGTTGAACTATATTCTGTCTTAGAAGACTGATTTCTTTGTAGGCTGATCCGCAGCCTACAGATAATGCCCTACCAAACGGAATTTTTGAGGCATATGTATGTTGGAGTTTATAAACTAAGCCTTGATTAAATCCATCAAGTGCTAATCCGCATACTTTTTTGTTAATATGGCGTATTATTTCTTTAGATTCCCACCATTTTAACCTCTGAGCCTTTTGAGTAACAGTATATTTATCCCAAAAATCAGATATATTCTTGTTGATAATGGTCAAAAGTTTCACCTTTAGGGGTTACGCGGATAAATCAAACTTCCAATCAGAATGAAGCAACTTGGGCATATACGGTGGAGAATCACCTCGCTTGTTACTCGAAACTGAGTCATGATAGATGGGGTGAAGTCGGTAAGGCTCATCAATTTCTAGTTTCTTTTCACCAACTATTACAATCGTGTCACCGTGAAAACGATTATTTAATCCGTTTAGTTTTTTAAACCATTCTTGTGCCCTATGCTTTATTTCGGCAGTTTGGTATAGATTTGTAGTTGTCATCCATGTTTCGAAGCCTTGAGCAGCTACTAACTTTTGGAGCTCAATGGGCGCGTACTCGCGTTGATGACGATCTCCATGTTTACCGAAGATGTTTGACATTGCATAAGGTGCATATCCGTGAGCCATATGGTAAAGTCCAAGAACGCTTGCTATGTTTACCGTAGTCAATAAAAAAATCCCGCCTGGCTTTAAACAGCGTGATATTTCATGAAGAGCTAGCGCGGGATCAGCGCCTAAGTGCTCAATAACTTCAGCGAAAATTACAAAATCATATTTACAGAGTCCTAGGCGATCAGCCCATGGATCTAACTCTACATCAATGCCAGGGGGAAGAAGCAATACTTCCTCAAAGCGCGTCATCTCGCTCAATAGCATCTGAGTCCTTGATGTTCCAGCAACGTCTAAACAAATACCTTTTTTGCCGATCAAATTAACTAAGTCAACCATATATGCAAAACGGCCAGCATGCGTCCGGAAATAACTTGTTTTAGATTGATCAGGATGCCTTGAATTCCAATCAGATATTAAATTGATGGTTTGGGGGTTGTCATAGTAAGTAGTGAATAAGTCGCCTGAGACCTCATCCTTAAAGCCTGAAGTGTTAGTCATGTAACATGCCTATAATAAACAAGTTTAAAGGTCAGTGTATATTAAATTTAATCTAATAGGTTAAAACCTGACTCTAAAATTTGATTGTAAGTTGATTTGGATTTAGTTAATAACCAAACCCCTTCACGCGAATTAGTTACATAATCAATCCCATAGCCATTGAGGAAGTATACTTCGCTGAGTATATCTTTGAACTTATCAACAGCATCTGCTCCGTAAACTCTATAATGTCCATGTTTGTTTTCGTCTGGGAATCCCCAATCTTGTGTTTTAGCACGACCAAGTGGATCCGGAAAACTAAGAAAAATAATTCCTGAGCTTGTGACAATGCGCAGCAATTCTTTTAGACCCGAACGATCATCGGCAATATGTTCAATAACATGATTACAAATAATAAAATCAAAAGCATCGTTCGGTAGATTTATGTTTTGTAGATCAAAGGAATTTGCTCCACCATATATTGACAATAAATGATTTCGAAACCAAATGGGTTGAAAAGATAAGTCTTTTGAAAACTGGAGGGCAGACATTTCAGAAAAATCAAAACGGCTCCTCAATTTGTCCGCAATATCCCTGAATGCTCGATGACGTTCAAGTGATTGACATTTTTCACAACGGGGGAGGGAGCCAAGTTTAGATAAGCGGCCATTTGGACCGCTTGCAAATGAATTGCCGCCGCATATGTTACAAATAGACATTTTTAATTGATCCTTAATATTCGTGAATCCGAAGGTTCTGTGAATACCTAACCCGTAATTGCTCTGTAGTAAAAATCTCAATAGGTCGGGTGTTGTTATTGTTTAAAAATAATTGTTTTAAAAATAAGAGTCTTTCATTTGCACTAGCTTTACCGAAGTTTAACAAGATGGAACCAGCAGATGCATTAATTACATCATAATATCCATTTTTAATACCTTTGGGATTAGATAAGGAAAGTGTGGATGTCAGCGGTTGAAAATCATATTGAGCGTCAGTTATGCTGTTACAGAAAAAAATAGTGTTAGATTTCACAGCATGTAAGTTAGATCGCATTAGCGATGGTATTAAACAGTCGATAGTGTCGGGTAACGATATGTGATGTTCAAGGGAATTTTCAAAGTCCCGGCCAGGTGACGTGTTCAGAGGCGTTATAAGGTACCACTCTGTATCGTTATTATTAACGGAAAATTCATTGTTACCTATCTCTAAATACCAGCCTTCTTTTTGAATGAAGACAACGTGTGCATTAAATATCTTAGAAAGTCGAGCTCTATCAAACTCACCATAGAATGTCGTAGAATTAACCATTAGGGTTATTGAAACTTTATAATTTTTGAATGCATTTTTCCAAGTGGAGCAAGCCAGTGTAATCTCCGACTCCTCATAGTCACGTTCAAAATATAGGTATATGTGAATCGACTGTAACTCATTTCGAGTGGCGAGCGTATGGTCTTTATGGCCGCTGGTGGAAAGTCTCGGCGGAATCCTGTGTGGTCCACCAATTTTCGACAAAACAGTTAACGCATTTTTCTGATAATTTTCGGTGGCTGAAATCTGATTGTCAGAAGCACCAAAACAATAGGTTGCTAGAATTGCTGGTACAAATTCAATATCGGCTACCTGTGCGTAGCGTAAAATCAGATCCCAGTCCACTAATCGCCTCATATCTTCATCAAATCCGCCTAGCGTCTCAAATAGATCGCGTGTGTGCATAAAAACATTTAAATCAATGTAATTCTTATTTTCTAGCAGCGTTCGATGTAAACGGCCGTACCGAAGGCCTATAATCTCGGAGCTATCGTCTTCTTTACCTGTCTTTGTATATATCTGCTTAATCCGGTCAGCACAGTAAACACATGCATAATCACCCATGCGATTAAGTTCATTTACCATAACAAGCAAGAAGTCACGATCCCAAGTATTGTCGGAGTCAAGATAGGCAATTAATCGGCCTTTAGCGTGAGCTAGTCCTTTATTTCTCGCAGCGGACACCCCAACGTTATTTTTCAGTTCGATTACACTTATTTTATTCTCAATCTTCAGTTCTTTGGCTAGTAAATTTACCGTCTTAACGGACTGATCTTGACTTCCGTCATCAATGATTAGTAACTCCCAGTTACTGTAACTTTGAGAGGCAATTGAACAAATGGCCTGTCTGAGTACTCGTTCACGATTGAAAACCGGCATAATTACGGAAACAAGTGTGACTTGCGGATTTTTATATAAGCGTTTGAAATATGCGTATGCTCGTCCTTCAAGTGACTTAACCCATTTTGATTCAGCATTTTCTTTGCGAGAAAAAGATAATTCACGATTTTTGAAAAACCAATTCTCCATATCATTATCATCTACCACACCGTTGATTGTTGGTATTCTATTAATATTCATAAATAAAGATTTACGGGTTATGTCTATACCTGTATCTTTGCTGATCAATGTGAATTCATAAGTGCCGCCGTGACAAAAACGGAGAGGGATAGTAAATTCGAAACCACCCATGCTTGTTGGATATCCTGCTTCTAGTAAATCCGGTCGTTCGAGATTAGCTTTCCCAATCCCAATTACCTCACCTCTGCATTGCAACTCCACGTTTATTGGAAACTGCGGGTTTAATAAGTCAATGCACCAGCCTCGAATTACACGATTATTTAAATTATCGATATATCCTTTGTAACGAGGTTTGTTAATCTCCAGTTTTGCATTTATTTGCCACAAGCATTGTTTGTCCTCTGTATATATTTGAATTAGATGTGTCGCTCCATCAATATATTTGCTTTGGATTAAATATTTAAATGAGTGATTTTGAAGATGCTGCACCGAGCTTTGTGCTGCTAAACTTTTATGCTGCTCTACATAGGTTAGGTCACCAACTAATTTTCCATCGATGAAAACATTTAACATTGGTGTGAGGGATAATTCATGAATAGTCAATTGCCCCTCGATTAGATTTCCTTCACTAAATTTTGCTGTAAGGTTAATATCTGCTTCCTGGTTATTTATTTTCTTTGTTGAAGCAGTGAACAAGTTATCTAGGTTGCGTTGCCCACTTACACCGTTTGCAGCATCCGTTATGGCTATTTCACTTAATCGCTCAAAAAAGGCTAATTGAGTGGGATGGTTTTTTTTTATGCGTAACAGCCATGGATTTACAAAGGATGTTTTTACCTCCTGAATAATTTGATCAAGTGGATTTTTGATGTATTTCTTTCTGAAAATAATAGCGCTGCGAATAAAATAATAAAAATAATAATTCTTGGGAAGTCCGTTGTCACTTTCTGAACGCTTCTTGTGTAGTAGTTGACTCTTGGGATTTATCTTTAATTGAATTCCATGAATTTTTGCCTTTTGGCACCAATCTGTTTCTTCAAAATAGAGAAAGTAGTTTTCTGGAATTAGTCCATTTTTTTCGAATATTTCACTGCGGCAGAAAATAGAGGCGCCGGTAATATAATCCACACAGTATGGCTCAATTCCGACAAGTGCTGTAACGTTCTGATTGAAAAATAGGTGTCCAATTTGACAGCTTTGGCCTAAATGCACAAAACCACCAGCAAACCATACTTTCTTTGGGTTTTCGTAATAAGTAATAATTGAGCCCCAAATAGAGGGACTTTTCTCTGCCTCTGCCACCATCAAAAGCTCATTCAGTGTGCTGGTCTGAATGACGGTATCTGGATTCAGAATCCAGATGTAGCGCGGATTAAATTCTTTGAGGTATTGAATACCTACGTTATTACCTGCTGCGTAACCTAAGTTTGCGTTGGTGCGAATTACGTCACATTGCGGAAACGCAGCATCTAGTTCGATAAGTGAAAGGTTCGGTGATGCATTATCTACGATGGCTACTAACAAGTCAGTGCGCTCTAGTCGTGAGATCGATTGAACTAACTCAGATGTGTCTTCTATGTTTTTATAATTCAGGATTACAATACCGACTTGATATTCATTGCTATTTCTCTTTCCGCGTTCGATGATCTTGCATTGAACTTGTGACTGTTCGATGTTGATGTACCTAGTTTTGACCTGAGGATGCGTCTTCGTAGACTCGCATTCGGGTAAATTCGAAACAAACAGATTCTTGACCGCATTTCTCCAATGTCTCTGCTCAGCATCGGATTTAGCAGCTAAGTGCAGCTTTTTAAGATCATTAGTGGTGCGGCTCGAAATAGCACTAAAGCAGGCCTGAAGTCCTTCAATCGGCTTATCAGGGTCGTATAAGAAGCCGCTTTGATCGTGACGAATGACGTCATTTAGACCGGGGACGTCAGGACCGATGCAGGCGGTACCGAAAGATTCAGCTAATAACACTGAGCCCGATGTCAGCATTTGACGATACGTAAGAACTGCGGCATCAGCAGCCCTGAAATAGTACTGCAGCTCGGTATCAGGGATATTCTCAAGTCTTAATGTAATGCCCGTGTAGCCACGAAGGTAATGCCGCAAAATTTCCGCAGAGTATGGATGTACAGGTTTGCCTGCAATGACTAATCGTGCTCGCCCTTCCTCCTTTTGGAAAGCGGAGAATGCTGCCAATAGTGTTTCGATGCCTTTGTAGGGGCGGATCTGACCAAGGCTCAAAAAAACGATGTCATCTGTATTCAGTCCTAGGTAGGCTCGTGCTAAAGGTCGACTAACGACGTCAGGATAAACGCCGATGTAATGGCCGTGTTGTTGAACTACAACCTTGTCTGAGGGTAGCGAATAGTGCTCAGCAATCTGCTTTAAAGCACTTTCGGAATGGACGTGAATAACACTTGCTAATTGAGCTAACTCGGTCCGGAAACGAAGCTCGACTAGGGGAAATTTGACATCGTGCTCAAATAAGTTGTGAATAGTCCAAACTAGTTGTCCACCTTTTTGCAAAAAATCTTTAATTTTAAAGAGGTAATCATCTATGTTGCGTTGAGCGTCGTCAGCAATAGCTGCGCCTGCGAGGATAGGCGAAAGCCAATGTAGGTGGAAAAAGACACAACTGAATTCTCCTGATGAAAGATCCTGCTGCGCCTCGGAGATATCACCTGCTAGAATTGAATAGTTTGGAGGGCAGTCTGAATATAAAAGCGTTTGATATGGATTGGAAATACTGTAATCAGGATTGAACCTTACGCGGATAAGTTTGCTGCCACTTGAAATCATGCACGCTTGCTGAGGTAGTTTGGATTGCGATCTATCTGCTGCCTCTCTTAATCTTTTTTGGCATAAATGTATAGAAGATTCGACAATGTTGTGCAGGAACGGATTCGAACGTTTAATGCTTTCATATTCGACTAAAGCCTGCTCATATTTACCTTCACGAAAATAAGCATTTGCCCTTTTAATAGTCATTCGGAACCTGTAAGTTAGTCTTAAATTTGATTGCTAATTGTAGTGCTACTAACAGGTTGTGCAAGTTTTTTGTGTCCTGCTTTTGCTGCTATCTTAGATTTTTTCTGCTGCTTAGACAACATACGCAGATCGTCCCGATGTTTGTTTAGTCAGAGGATTGTTGGGTGTTTCTCATTAGCTCGGCGCCATTGTCCAGCCGAATGGCTTTAGGTTTTCCATTGCACTTAACCAGTTCATTCATGACCCTGACCACGCGAGCTGCAGTGATTTATTTTCCAACCCCAATGCGTAACACTTACCGATTGCCTTCATCAGTCACATTCAAGGTTCTGAATGGCCGGCCGTTATAAAGTGTATCGCGCATGAAATCCAGCGTCTAAATCTCATTGAGATCAACAGGGCAAAACAAAGGTTGCGCTGGCCTGGTGAGAATCCGCTTCTTGTTTCTATGTTTCATGTTCAGCCTCATTTCGCCGTATACCCGATGCACGCGCTTATGTTTAAAACCTTATCCATCGAGCCGAATCCGATCAAAGCACTTCCAAAATCCCCAACGAGGCCGCTTGGCAATGACATAATTGATGGCATCAATCACCTCTCGGTCCTGTGCCAATCGATTCACTTTTGGCCGGTATAACACCGTACGCGACAGAACCACCAAACGGCAGGCCTTGGACAAGCGATGCTCGGTCACCATGATTGCAACAGCCGCCTGTTTTGCGTCCGGCGTTACAACTTTCGGGACAGCACGTCCTTGATCGCCGTATTCTCCAGCGCTAGTTCTGCATACATTTTCTTTAACCGACTATTCTCGGCTTCCAGCTCACGCACCTGCTTGAGCTCATTGACCGAGACACCGGCGTATTTGTTCTTCCACTGGTAATACAAGGGGCGGTTTCAAGTGCGAAGT
>DITM01000034.1 GCA_002422845.1 Candidatus Paracaedibacteraceae bacterium UBA6184 | reverse complement strand
TGTTACTCAAAAAGGGGTGACGTCGCCTCTACCAGTTATCTGCGAGAGCCTTTGCCAACGTTCCGAAAACTGGTTCAACGGTAGTGCATGGTCCGTCCGAGCCCTGCTGTTTGAGAACCAATACTACTTGATTGGTCGCAATATCAGTAAGCATAAGTGTGAAGTGGTGAATATCAAAATCGGTAAAGGCACATTTCATACCGCTATCTTGAGTTTGCAAACTGATACCCCAACGAGTACTTGCCTCTTTGTAGTTTGCGGTGCGGGTCGAACTTTGGATTTCAGTTATTTGCATCTGTGTTGGCATAGGTTTTACTACAAAGCCATTCTCTGCAAGAGCAATGCTAAGATCGGCTATGTATAGTGTCTGATTAAGGAACGTAACTTCCTTTTTTCCTTTTTCGATATTTGTAAGACTGTTGACGGTAACGGGGGTGCTGGACATCATTACACATCCAAAAAGGAACAACACTACGATGCAAATTAAATGGAGTTTAAATGTATTCATATCAATTTTCCTGAAATTTTCGAACTATCTGCATGCCATTGATTATCTGGCTTTTAATCGGTGTGCTCATAAACTTATAGCCGAATGAATTTAAAAATTATCAATTATCATCTGGAAATAGCAGTTTGTTATCCTTTAGCCATTATATTTTTAAAAAACTGGCGTATAGCTTATAGCGCTTTTTATGTCTTCAATCAAAGCGAAAACATCACCCTAAATATCTCTGCTTCCTGTAACTACACCGAAAATAATTTTCAAACAATCGCGATACTGAGCAGTAACATCTAGTCTTGTCCCACTCATAACTTCCAGTATAGAAGTCAGCTTATTATTATTTTACTGAATTCATAAATTAATAGACTCTAATCGTCTCAGATATCATCTGATCCCATCTGCCTTTCAAAGGCTTGGGTCACTAGCGCCATGATATGCGGAATATCCTCTACATTATCGAGTCCAACTTCGACATCTCCGTTACCCCACTTACCTAGATTAGTTACATCTCTACATAAATTTCTTGGGTCATCGATTTCAGCAAATGGCATGTTAAGTGATAAACGAAGTCGCTTAGCTTGAGGCACCACATCGACAAAGTTGGTTTCCGCTTTAAAAGCGACATAGAGCTTTTTGATCTCTTCTGTTACACAGGGATCGAGTTCCAAAACTGCTTTACGGAATGCCTGAAAAATCTCAGCCATTTTCCCGGTTGTTAAATGTGGATGATCTGCCAAACTATATTCTGAAGGTTGGTCTTGTTGGGGTTTATATGCATCAACAATATTATTGGGTAATTCAACTTTTGCCCAAATCTGTGTAGCTTTGTCTGCAAGTCTTTTCGCACGCTTCTGAATAGCCGCTTCATCCCATCTTGGTTCAGCAGCAATACCCTCATTCATTTTAAGTGGGCTAAATTTAAAACCATATTCATGGTCACATTTGTCGGCGAACGAATTGTTGCTGTATTCCGCGTTATAGCCCGTCAAGGTTAAGTTTCCAAGAGTGTGGCGGTAGGTTTCCCATATCCGTTGCCAGTCATCGCCCAACTCAAGGCGCCACACTTGAGGTAGCTTTTCTACGTTATTGTCTGCCTGGGGCATAATGTGCTCAATGGTGTATTCATCAACCAAAATACGTTCTTTGCGACCGAAGTTTTCCATCCGCCGTAACCAGTAACTTTTACTACGGAAGTTATAAATATCTTTGGTTTGTATTTTTCTATGAAATTCCTCGTCGGCCGGAAAACGACGGTATGACGGCAGTAACATGAAAGATGCTTTAACGCTTTCAAGGTATCGGTCCTTTTTAAGACCCATCCCCATCCGAGCAAAGGTTTTGTTCATGGAGTTGGTTGGTATTTCGCAAATTGCACGCCTAAAAACATAGCCTTCGATTATACGTACAGCAGACAGGAACTCGCTGTGGCTCAAGAGTTCAGAAGAGTAGTCTGAATACAACTCCAGCAATAACGGATAAGCCACATCAACTTTCAGTTCTCGTAAGTCTTTAAATGCCAGCTTTAACTGTTCGTCCTTCTCTTTGCCTAATGCGAAAGCACAGAAATAAACCGCATAGTTTCTGATTTCTTTTACTAGTTCATCTACTCCTTTCCTTGCAACTACTGGTCGTCTTGAATATTCCTTAAACACTTCATAAACATCGCCTATTTTGGGAATCTCACGTGTTTTAACGGTAAGGAAGTGGCGCATAAAGCTGTCAAAGTAGTCACTATATGCCTGTTGCCCAAACGCTAACTCCATTGGCCGCCAGTATTGTTCATAAAGGTGTGTTTGATGCTCTGGCTCTAGGCCCATCAGGATGTAGTTGCGGATAAGATCTGCTTGGCTCAGTTCTTTACCCGTTGAGTTCATGCTCTCAAAAATGAGCTGGGGGTTATCGTGTTCACGATTTAACGAAATATCTACCACCATGAGCTTGACCAAGCCGCTACATACTGGTTTTAAATCGCTCATCTTTTGCAGTTTTGATTTAAAAAACTCGTAATTTTCAACTACTCGTATTGACCTATCGCTAGGCTGCTCCATCCCTTTGATGATGGCTTTTAACGACACATCGTCAGTTTGTGACAATACAAGCTTGTAAAATTTATCGCCGCTTTCAAGTGGGTTAGTTAAGTAATAGCCTTTTAATTTCGCTTGGCTGAAATCTGCTAATGGTTCTTCATCACCTATGACTTCGGTTAATGCAGCAATTAAAAGGGTAATTGTTGTAAGGCGTTGCTGGCCATCAATCACCAAAAGCGGGGTTTGTGATGAAACGGAATACAGACCTTTTTCAACATACACCACAGATCCCATAAAATGAGTATTTATATCATCATTGTTGCCGCTTCGAATGATGTCATCCCACAATTGTTGGCACTCTTTTTCTTTCCAAGAATAAGTACGCTGATAAATTGGAATAACAAATTGAGGTGATTTTTTAAGAAACTCTAATAGTTTCGCTTCGGTGGCTTTCATATTAGATTAAGCTCCATTTTATGCTGAGCAAATACTCTTCATTTGTATCTTCTACTCGATAATATTGTATCCGCCCGAAAAATCGGAGTAGTTACAAGTAGAAAATTCCGTTGAACTAAAATGAAGGAGTTTTATTTGCCCATTCACACTGCCCCATATGGGTTCCTGATTCTCTCGCCTCCAACCACCGGACATAGCATGATTAGCCGTTTCTCATGATGATTGGAGGTACCCCGGTGTCAATACCTGCTGACAAAAATACACTTTTTAAAATATCCGTCTTAGTCATCTTCAGCGACTTTGCGTCAACAACAGCTCCAAGGTATGCAAAACGATCATCTACCACTTCTTTCAGAAGAACAACATCCCAGGTGTGATTACTTCGGTTACCCTTCTGCTTGAAGGATAAAAAGCCTTCAAATAAGCGAACTTTGGTAGTGGATATAACATCATTGATTGCTTTAATCAAATACAGTGCAGCAACCATCACTGTGCAACCAAGTCCTACTTAGCAATAGCGGGTTTTACCTTCTTTCTTTTCGACTGGTTGTTCGTCATTAATGAGGAAACCTCAACTCGCTGCCTTGTTCGCAAATCCAATATAAAGAATTACCCAATCACTCCACCCGACTAACCACCAACACCATCTTCTGCGCACCAATCTCGATGCTGGTTTCCTTGTCATAGGCCATCAACAATTCCGGATGGTTGGTCACCCCAGCGACGCTTAACGCCAACTCAAATGGCTGAACGCCTCGTTATGTCTTGTCTGACGGTCCACCACGCTTAAACGTAGACACATACAATATCTCCACCTCGGCCCTAGCCCATGG
>DITM01000046.1 GCA_002422845.1 Candidatus Paracaedibacteraceae bacterium UBA6184 | reverse complement strand
TTGTCACGTGATTTTCAGGGGATGCCTCGGTGCTTTTTTAATTAACCAACCAACTAAACAAAAAAGGAACAAAACACTACTCACACACAAAATCATCTCAATTTCATTTTCAAACCTTACCCCTCCTGCGCCGAAGGTGGGTTCAAAATCTCTCTTATTTCCCCTCGTGTTTCTTATTAACATCTCAAAAATCAACATAATGGATGCAACGGCACGCTGCCGTCATGGTGCCAACGTCTTTCCAATAACTCGTGCAACGTCAACCATACGGTTTGAGAATCCCCACTCATTATCATACCAGGATAATACGCGAACAAATGTTCCCTCTATCACCTGCGTTTGCGTTGCATCAAAGGTTGAACTGGCTGGGTTATGATTGAAATCTATCGATACCAGTGGCTTTGTATTATATCCCAACACTCCTTTTAAAGAAGCTTCAGCGGCTGTTTTCATTGCTGCATTAATCGCATCAATTGTTGTTGCCTTTGCGGCGTCAAACTTAAAATCAATCAACGATACATTGGGCGTGGGCACACGAATCGACGACCCATCTAACTTGCCTTTTAGTTCTGGCAATACTAATCCCATGGCTTTTGCCGCCCCCGTTGATGTTGGAATCATCGACATTGCCCCTGCTCTTGCTCTGCGCACATCCGAATGTCCTGTATCTACTAGCTTTTGATCACCAGTATACGCGTGAATGGTGCTCATATAGCCACGCAAAATCCCGATGGTATCTTGCAATACGGCAGCTACCGGAGCCAGACAGTTTGTGGTACACGATGCATTTGAAATAACCACATGATCAGCGGAAATTTTCTGATGATTCACGCCGTATACCACGGTGATATCCGCATCTTTTGATGGCGCTGATACTAATACTCGCTTTGCACCTGCATCTAAATGCTTTGCTGCATCCGGACGATCTGTAAACCGTCCCGAACATTCAAACACAATATCAATATTCAGATCTTTCCACGGCAGTTTCGTTGGATCAGAAACCTGCAGATATTGCATTTTCCCAAACCCCACATCCATCCAATCATCTCCATGAGACACAGGATTTTTGTAATGCCCATGCACAGAGTCGTATTCAAATAAATGTGCACTTACATCTAAGGGCGTCAAATCATTGATCGCCACAATTTCCATGTCTTTGGGTGCTTGCTCTGCAAATGCACGCATCACCATTCGACCAATTCGACCGAACCCATTAATCGCTATTCGTAATGTCATTATAAACTCCGTTTTATTTTAGGATAGTATACCAAATTGGAGGAGTATGAAATAGAGGGAAATATCCCCCCTATCGTTACCTTAAATAAAACTATAATTTTATCTGCTTGCGAACGGGTTTCGTGCTCATTGTATGCAATACTTCTATTGTATACATTTTATCTTTGCTTTGCATCAATTCATCTTTGATTCCTTTTTGAGAAACTGTTTTTGAAAACTTTTTTCCAACTTCTAAAACATTCATACATGACGTAAGTAATAGTTGCTGTTCATTGTGCTTTTTTCTCCAAAACGACCAGATGTTTGGGTAAGTACGGAACACCACATGCGTCACAGTTGTAGGATATTTTCCAATGTTTAAAATACTTAAATCAAACACATCAACATCATCTCCAAGAGACGGAAAAGGTTTAGCATTTTGTATACAGTGTAATTTTAATCTCGGTCTATCCTTCTTAATGCGCCACACATCCAAACCGATCGCCACACTACCTGTAATTGCTCCCCAAATTGCTACCCAATCCATGGCCGTAAAATTTTCAAAAATCATAGCTTATTCCTTATTGCTAAATTTAAACTAACAACAAAAATGGGATTTTGGAAAATAAGAAACATGAAGAGACAAAGAAGCATTCAATGGTTATTATTATTCAAAAAAACGCTTCTTTGTCCTATTAAATCATTATAGCAGGATCACCCTCAATATCAATCCAAAAACTCCAATATATTTTCTGAAATCGCAGCTGGGGTCAAGCCGAAATGGTCATATACATCGGCTGCGGGGGCTGATGCGCCAAAGGTATCAATCCCAAACATATGATCCACCCAACGCTCCCAACCAAAGGAGCTTGCGGCTTCAATTCCAAACCGCGGAACGTCTCCCAACACCTGTTCTTGATACTCAAGATCTTGAATTGAAAACAACTCCCAACATGGCATTGAAACCACGGCAACCTTGTGAGATGCAGCTTTTTCCAACTGTTCCGCAACGTGCATCGCCAATGATACTTCAGAGCCCGTTGCCACTAACGTCAGCGTACGTTCACCTTTAGATGGGCGGATAACATACCCCCCATATGCAGAGCGGTTCTCTGCACTATCTGTGCGCAACACCGGCAAATTCTGGCGGCTTAATGCCAATATACTGGGGGTTGATTGCGATTCCATTGCAAGCTCCCAACACTCTGCTGTTTCCACAGCGTCACACGGGCGAAACACATTCACGTTGGGCATTGCCCTTAAACTTGCAAGATGTTCAATAGGTTGATGCGTGGGGCCATCTTCCCCCAGCCCGATCGAATCGTGCGTCATCACATAGATCACAGGTTGCCCCATCAACGCCGACAATCGAATGGCGGGTCGTGCATAATCGCTAAAGCACAAGAATGTCCCCCCATAAGGACGTAATCCTTTGTGCACTGAAATCCCGTTCATTACCGCTGCCATGGCATGTTCACGAATCCCATAATGAATGTACTGCCCTTCAAAATTATCCGCTTGAATTGCCGACATTGCTTTTGTTCTAGTATTATTAGAAGGCGTCAAATCCGCAGACCCTCCGATAAAATTGGGAACCACGTCCGCCAATGCAGTCAAGCATCGCTCAGACGATTTCCGTGTGGCCTCTGGTTTAGAATCTTGAAGCATCTCTGTACGCAGTTTATGTAACGCCCCTTGAATTGCAATCCGCATATCGCCGGTGTGCCACATATCAAACTCTTGTTTCGACGACGACGATTCATAACGGTGTTGCCACTTCGCACACGCATCCTTCGAACGCTCTCCTCTCAATCGCCATTGCTGCACTATATCTGTGGGTATTTCAAAGGGCGCATATGACCATTGCAATGTATCCCGCAAGGCTTTCATTTCATCAGCACCTAACGGTGTCCCATGCATTTCAGATGTCCCCTGCTTATTCGGAGCCCCAAATCCAATAATCGTCTTACACGCAATTAAGGTTGGGCGATCATTTTGTTTAGCTTGAATAATAGCCGCATCAATAGCCTCTGCATCATGTCCGTCAATTTCAATGGTCGTCCATCCACAGGCTTGAAACCGTTGCAGTTGATTCTCAGACGTTGAAAGGTTGGTCGAACCATCAATGGTAATGCTGTTATTATCCCAGAAACAGATCAGTTTGTTCAGCTGTAAATGCCCCGCCAAGGATATCGCTTCTTGAGATATCCCCTCCATCAAACAGCCATCTCCTACCAAGCAATAGGTATAATGACTCACCAAGTCCAACCCAAACTTTGCCGCAAGCTTCCGTTCGGCAATCGCCATTCCCACAGCGTTTGCAAGCCCCTGCCCTAATGGTCCTGTTGTCGTCTCTATGCCTGGCAGTTCCCCATATTCAGGATGTCCCGCCGTTCCAGAGTGCAATTTTCGGAACTGTTTCAAGGCATTCAAAGGGATATTACCGACACCCGAAAGGTACAATAATCCATACAATAACGCAGAGCCATGACCCGCTGACAATACAAAGCGATCACGATCCTGCCAATCAGGATCTGCTGAATTAAATTTTAAATGCCGTGTCCACAACACAGTTGCCACATCCGCCATGCCCAAAGGTAATCCTGGATGCCCGGACTTTGCAGCTTCAACCATATCTGCACATAAAATTCGAAGTGAGGTCGCTAATGTTTGATGATCAATAGTCATTCTACGCTCTTAAAGTTGTTTTGATTTACAAGCGTACCATGCAATATGATCAACTTAAAGTGAAATGAGTTGAGGATGAATTAACTAACATTTATTAGTAATTCCCCCACCCAAATATTTTATGAACTTGGATGGGGGAATGGTGTTTTACAAAATTCGTTCCATTTCTTCAAATGCCAACTTTGCAAGTTTTCTGAACTCTCCTGCGACTAATGACATGCTACCAGGTGTCGTCTTCAATTCAAACTGCATCATGGTTGTAATTTCTGAATTCTGATGCGGAGAAACTTGAAACTCACTGACCCCAATAAATTTAGGAATCGCAATGATATATGCTTTTAAATCAGGATCATGCAACAGCTGCTTACCCACATCTTCTAAAATATGAACCGTACGCTTCAAATGAAATGCCGATGGCAATGGTATAGTAATTTTATCATTGTTATAATCGCGAGATTGGTTTGTAATCGCCCCCACGTTACTAAACGGAATAAAGTTCATAAACCCTTGGCTATCCCGTAAATGAAGCTTACGCAGTGTAACGTTTTCAATAGTTCCCGTGATCCCACCGATGGTGATTTTATCCCCTATATTGAAATCATTTTCCTGAATGATCAATAACCCATTCATAAAATCTTCAATGATGGATTTACTGGCTAACCCGATACCCAATCCAAGAACGCTAAAGCTTGCAACGATGGGCATCACGTTAACATTCAACTCTATTAAGACTAACAAGCCAGAAATCACCAACACCACTAATTTGCTTAAACGATCAAGAATCGGCACAAACGTTTTTAGATGCTTATTCTGATCCAGTATTTTAGAAGACCCATTAAATATTCTGTTTAATCCATGCATCACAATTACTGTTAATGCAACGATGATAAAGATACCAAATAATTTGTCGGATATTTTAGATGTGCTGATACCTTGCATCTCCGCCAACGGAGCCACCCAACGATAGACAAGATTGACTACGGTGATGAATGCTAACACATCAATCAACCGATGCGTCACCGCAGAAATGCGCGCATGCTGATCATTATCTGATGATAAATACCCTGCTGACGATTCCATGACCGCCGATGCGATACTTAGTATCAATAATGAAATGATTGTAACCCCCAATTGATCTTGGAAATATTGAAACACTCCAGCATTGTTAACAAACCAGGCAAAGTACATCATGACAACAGCAATGACCACAACGTAATGGACACTTCCGGAAATCACCTGCTGCACGCCTCCTAATAAGCGATTGCTCGTCACCGAATTTTTTCGAAATAACATTCCCTCTACAACATGGCGATATCGATTCAATACTCCCACACCTATAAGGGTCAACGCTCCCCAAAATAATTGGGACAGCGGGCGCGCTACTACAGTCATTTGATTAGCATTTGAGACTAGATTCGTAACATAACCATACCCGCCCCATAACAACGTCATAACAAATACAGTTCCAACCAAAGACTTTCGATATTCTGGATTAACTGGCAAAACTCCTGTTGCTATACTTAAACGCAACACCATAAATCCAATCTGAACAATCAGTAAGGTTAAGACGCAGTCCTCAATATATGTCTGCACATCAACATCGTTAATAAGATAAGCTTTTAATACATAAGCAACTAAGAAGAATACCATAACCGACACAAAGGTTCTCATCACAGTTTTGATATCAAACTCTCTATCTAATTTTCCAAAAAACGGCGGAATCGCTCCTCCAATTAACTTTGCAATCACTCCTTGCACAAACAATGCCGCCAACACAAGATAAGCTAGGGATGCGTATTTTGCTTGTTCGCTTGGGTTAAAGACACTTGTGTCCAAGTTAAATTTCCAAGTATTTTTTTGGGTTAACCCTTGAACGAATGTTTTAAACTCAGCCACAACTGATCTTAAAAAATCTTTGATGCCTACAAACATATTCACAAACATAAATTGTTGCGACGGCAGTGCATTAGATTGAGTCAATGTCTTTAATGTTGCAACTAAATTTGCTCGATCAGCCTCCGTTTCTAATATTCGAATGACATCCCGCAGCTTTGGATCAGAATCAGTCTCAGACGCCTTTGTCGCAGAATCTTGTTTCGCTAAATCTTCTGTGTCGGGGGACTTAACTGCATCATCATCCGCACCTGCATCTTGAGGAGGTAGAGTGCTAGCCAACATTTCTGGCGTAACATCTTCAACCGTAAATTCATCTTCAGTGTCCTCATCCGAGCCGTACACGCTCATATTAATGGTTCCCAATAAAATGAATGAAGCAATCAGTAATCTTAACACCATACGCACCTTGAATTTTGTTTAATAAAAGTATAGCCCGATCATTCCAACAGATCCAAATGTTTTTTATTATATTGATTCCCATCACACAGTTTGTTATTAGATACCCCAGTTAATTTTGGAGTAATAACGAATGAATAAATTACTATCTATAGCATATATGGCATTAACCCTATGCGCAGTATCAACACCATCTGCGGCTGATGATGTGATAATTCTTGGTACTCCTGCAAAGGACTTGATCGCTGAATCGAATGACGAAATCATCATTAATCCCGAACCAATCCACATAGCAGTATTAAATATTTCGGAAAAGGGTATAAAAGTCCAAGCAGGTGTGTTTTCCGAAAAAACAGACACTACCGATCATATTAAATCCATGTTTGCACAAAACACACTTCGTCTAGTAACAGAGTCATTTACGACTACATCCGCCTCTACTGAATTGGAGGGATCCATTATTGGAAGAAATCAAATATCTATCTCCGCAGAAAAATTTAGATTTCCAGATAAAACTATATTTGGAACAAACGGTCAAACTACTCTACACTTTATGAATCCCCACTCATTAATCAAATCAATTACTTTAGCCTCTTCTAATATTACTGTCACATCAAATGGCAAAGAATTGCATATCGGGTCCGTGTGGGGTAATTTTGATGGCACACCATCATCTGACCCGCAAATCATATATTTGGCAGGATATCCCTCAATCGAGGTGGTTATTAATCTGGAGGCACTAGCAGAACTACTTTCTAAAAAATAACGCTTCTATTATTCAGCTCCTTTTCACACGAAAGGGAGCTTGTCTGAGCTCTGCATCTCTTGAATGAGCCCCGCAAGCATGCTAAATTAATGCAACGAAAAAGGATCCACTATGGTTGTAAAACACGTTAAAGAATTTATAAACATTACCCGCGAAACTTATCACAACGAAGAAAAGAATGCGCCATTTGATACCCAAACCGCCCTCGTATGTGTACTGGGCGCCCTTTCGTTGTTACTGATACAGTTTATTGCAAAAACAGGAAATTTATCTCTTTCCTTCGGGAACTGGGCTTATATCCAGCCTCTGACTATTTTAGATCATTCTTTACGCCGACTGAAAATGGAAATTTAATCCAATTAGTATGGTTTGCAAGTTTTAGCTTTTTTTTCTATCTCGTATTCCCATTGTTCATTATGCGCATTGTTTCAAACAAACGCCCCAGCGACTTTGGATTAAAGATAAAGGGAGCCTTTCTATATGGTAAGTTTTATCTGATATTTATGGCGATCATGTTTCCAGCCATTGTTCTGGCTGCAACCTTTCCCTCATTTCAAGCCATGTATCCATTTTATCAAGCACCAGTTGGCAGCTCTATTTGGCCGAACATTTTAATCTGGGAAATATTTTATTTACTACAATTTTTGGGAACAGAGTTTTTCTTTCGTGGATTTTTAATTCATGGATTAAAACATCGGTTTGGGTTTTACTCGATCTTTATCTCAGTCATTCCCTATTGCATGATTCATTTTCAAAAACCATTTTTAGAAGCCTTTGGCTCTATTATCGCAGGTCTTATTCTTGGGATGATGAGCCTTCGAACCAACTCTGTGATCATGGGAACAGCCTTACATTTTGGTGTAGCTTTAACCATGGATATATGTGCTTTGATGATGAGTTAAGGTGTGATTAAGCTCTTGATCTTTCACCTAAAATATCTTATGATTTTTAAGTTAAAAACTGATGATAAGCAGTTTTGCTGAAAGTAAGTATGGAGTATACAATGACTAAAACTATTGAATTTAGTGCAGAAATGCGCACACGTTCTGGTACATCCGGTGCTAGAGCTGAACGTTTAAACAAAAGAATCCCCGCGATCATTTACGGATTAGGCAAAGAAAATGATAACATTTCTGTTTCTCAAAATGATGTGCTTCGTGAATTGGCAAAGCCAGGATTTAGAACTCATTTATTCGATTTAAAAATCGGTTCAAATACACAACGCACAGTAATTAAAGATATTCAATTTCATCCCGTAACGGATATGCCTATTCATATCGATTTCAGACGCGTTGATAAAACATCCAAAATCGACATGTTGGTTCCAATTAAATATATCAACCATGATAAATCATCGGGCATTAAACGTGGTGGTACTCTAAACACAGTCACCCACAAAATCAACATTTCATGTGCGTCAGAAAATATCCCTGAATGTATTGAAATTGATTTAACAGGATTAAAAGGCGGCGATCGCGTTGCAATGTCTTCTGTGCAATTACCAGAAGGCGTAACATTAGCTTACAACGGTCAACCCACAGTTTGTACTGTGATTAAAGGTCGTGGCAAAGGCGCGCCTGGTGAAGAAGAAGCTTAAGCTTTATTTCTTTTTATCTGTATGTATTATTGGGGGATGTATATCCCCCTTTTTATTAAAACAAGAGCACTCTATGTATCTAATTGTAGGACTTGGCAACCCAGGCACTGAATATCGATTCAACCGACACAACGTTGGTTTTCTAATGACTGATATTCTGCATCACACCTATGGAACCAGCGATTTTCAAAAAAACAAATGGCAAGGATTAATGGCCGAAGGCTCCATTAATGGTCACAAAGTATTGTTCTTGAAACCTCAAACCTATATGAACTTATCGGGCCCAGCCGTCAACGGTCTAGCCAACTTTTACAAGATCCCATTAGATCGAATCATTGTTATTCACGATGAGTTAGACATTCCATCTGCCGATATCCGCGTTAAAAAAGGTGGTGGCAACGGTGGCCACAACGGCCTAAAATCCATTGATGCTCATTTAGGCAAAGACTATTGGCGATTACGCATCGGCATTGGTCACCCCGGCGTTAAAGAGATGGTCTCAGGCTATGTCCTCAGCAATCTTCCTCAAAAAGAACTACCTCTGTATGACGAACTGTTTTTCCAAATTCGCGAGAATTTTGGCAGCTTGTTTGAAAAAGACACTATTACTCCAACCAATTTTTTGCAAGCAATTAAAAACTAATCCACCGACCAAAACATTCAGGATGCTCTACCGCTTATTGGACTCAAGACAATGTGCCGTTGGCATCGCCAAAAATAATCGCAAAACTACCCACCAAGCATAAAATTTGGATTGATTATCATGTTTTTTGGGTTTATCTTTATCAAATTATTCAAGGACACCACTTAATGAACAATCCTATGCTATTTCTTACGATACTCATTACAATTATATTGGCGGGTGCCGAGGTTGATTTATTCATTCCAAGCTTCCCCAATCTGATTCATGAATTCAATCTTTCTCCCCTATTAGTTCAACTCACTTTAAGTATGAATTTTTTAAGCTATTGTATTAGCTCTTTATTTGTTGGCAGCATGGGTGACCGCTACGGACGCAGACCGATAATAATCAGCGGACTAATTGTGTTTATTATAGGCAGCCTTTGTTGCGTATTTGCACCGTCTTTTCCTTTACTTGTTATCGGACGATTCTTACAAGGCATTGGAATGGCAGGGCCTGCCGTACTAGGATACGTTGTTATTGCAGACATCACCCCCACAGAAAAACAAGCTGGACTTATGGGCACTCTCAACGGTATCATTACCTTCGCAATGGCCTTTGCTCCTGTTGTTGGCAGTTTTATCAACATATATTTCGGATGGCAGGGAAATTTTGTAGTCCTATTAGCGTTGGGCATATTAAGCTTATCCATGAGCTTAATATTTATCCCGAACACCATTCAACCCAACAAAACTGTTTCTCTCAGTTTAACTGGATATCTACCTCTGTTAAAATCATGGCCATTTATGCGATTGTTTCTAATTATTTGCTTATTGGTTTCATGCTACTGGGTATTTATTGGTATGGGACCCATTTTATACATGGAAGACATGAATGTTCCCATCGAACATTTTGGCTTCTATCAAGGCACTATTGCCGCCATCTTTTCTATTATGAGCATCACTAGTCCAGTAATTTTAAAAAAAACATCTCAAATAACATGCTTACGCCTTGGGCTATGGTCATTAATCGGGCTATCCTTTATACTTCTTGGCATTAGCTTGCTGATTGTTGACACCCCTTGGATCATTACGTTAGGTATGAGTTTATACGTGATGCCCTTTGTCTTTCCCGTCAATATCATGTATCCCGAATCTCTGGGTATTTTACCTGATTTTAAAGGAAGAGCTGCTGCCATGATCAATTTTGGACGACTTGCTTTTTCTGCTATTGGATTAGAAGTCGTTAGCTATCTGTACACCGGAACGTTCTTACCTATCGCCGTATTTATGTTTGTTTTCACGTTAGGTGCTGTTGCAATTGCAACTCTCATCCCAACAGCTAAAAAGAACTATGCTTAGCAACAACTAATACTTCGCAAGATCACAGGTAGTTAACCAAACGCCAACATTTTTTATTTCGACAAACTGGACAAATTGATGCCAATCCTATATAATACATAAGACTTTAAATTGAAAGGAAATACCCATGACTGCAGTTCTTACTACTCTGCACATTATTTTGGCTGTTTCGATGATTGGTATTATTTTGTTACAACGGTCTGAAGGTGGCGGATTTGGATCCTCACAATCCACCGGATCATTTTTTTCGGTTCGCGGAAAAACAGACTTTTTAACTCGAACAACGGCTATATTAGCAACAGCATTCATTGTGAACTGTTTTATTTTAGCCCTTCTTGCAAGCCAACCTAAACGCCCAATCGAAGTAGCTGAACAAGCTCCCAAAACCACAACAAAGGTTGATAGCCCTGCTGTTCCAACTACTCCCAAAAAATAAAATTAAAGCGACATTCCACGTGTCGCTTTCTACTTTATGCCTATAAAAAATAACGATAAACTATACCTGTTGTTAATATAATAAAGGATTCCTCCATGAAATATCTTATGATCGCTGACTATACGTTCCGACAAATTTTGGATTCACGCGGCAATCCAACGATTGAAGCTGAAATTACACTAGAAGATGAAACAAAAGCCACTGCAGCTGTCCCCAGTGGTGCATCAACAGGCGCACATGAAGCGGTTGAAAAACGCGATCAAGATATTAATCGCTATATGGGAAAAGGTGTGGAATCCGTCATTGAACATGCGAATGAAATTCTATCTGATGAAATCATTGGCTTTAATGTGTTTGACCAACGCGGGTTAGATCAGCTCCTCGTCTCTCTTGATGGAACAGAACAAAAAAGCAACTTAGGTGCCAATGTTACGCTGGCCATCAGCTTAGCCGCTGCAAAAGCCGCTGCAAAATCTCTAGGCCTTCCCCTGTTCCGATATTTGGGGGGCACCAATGCTGCTATTTTACCAGTCCCTATGATGAACATATTAAATGGTGGTGCCCATGCTGACAATGGTTTAGATATCCAAGAATTCATGGTCATGCCTGTCGGAGCCCCCTCATTCTATGAAGGGTTACGTTGGGGAACCGAAATTTATCATCACTTAAAAACCGTATTAAAAGCTCAAAAACTATCGACAAATGTTGGCGACGAAGGTGGCTTTGCCCCTAACATTCAAACCGCAACAGAAGCGTTAGACCTTATTACTATCGCAGTTGAAAAAGCTGGATATAAGCTCGGTCATGACATCGTTTTTGCGCTAGATGTCGCCGCTACAGAAGTGTATCGCGATGGCTATTATCACATCGAAGGACAACGCATGGATGGATCTCAGTTGATATCCTATTATCAAAATCTATGCAGTCGATACCCCATTGCCTCTATCGAAGACGGTTGCGCTGAAGATGACTGGGCATCATGGACTCTATTAACAAAGACCTTAGGCTCAACCACACAAATCGTTGGGGATGATGTGTTTGTAACGAATCCAAAACGAATTACTCAAGGCATTCAAACCAACGCTGCAAATGCTTTACTAGTAAAACCTAATCAAATTGGAACGTTAACCGAAACGATCGATGCAATTACACTGGCACAACGCAATGGGTTTAAGACGATCATTTCCCATCGATCTGGCGAAACGGATGACACCACCATCGCAGATCTCGCCGTAGCTTTCAACACAGGTCAAATTAAAACAGGCGCCCCATGCCGTACAGACCGCGTTGCAAAATACAATCAATTATTACGGATTGAAGAAGAATTAGGCGATACAGCCGTTTACATTCGACCCTTTTAAATCACTACAGAGGGGGGAGGTTTACCCTCCCCAACTTATCCCTTAACACTTCATTAACTCTTTCTAAGTTATCTTTGATTATTAAAAGAGGGTGTTATGGATATTATTGCGCTTACAGAGCTGCTACGAAAAGCCGTCATGGTCATGATCAAAGCAGGCAGTCCGCCAATGATCGCAGCGTTAGTTGTAGGGTTAGTCATTTCAATCCTTCAAGCCGTAACCCAAATTCAAGAACAAAGCCTTGCATTTATCCCCAAGGTATTAGCCGTCTTTGTGACGTTGATTTTCTTATTTCCCTATATGTTCTCTGTACTATCCGAACTGACTCATGAAATTTTTGATTTAGCACTCAGGTTGTCTTAGACAACGTGCCGTTGCATCCGATAAGTTAGATTTTCGCTCTGACACCCCACCTCAACGGCTCAAAAACTCGCTACGTTAGGACTTATTAGGGTCACTTCGAAGGGCACCCCAAGACGGATCATGCAAACAATCTGACTGGCTCAGGTTTGCGCCTGCTTGCCTTTTAGTGTATTGTGGAGCAAAGGGCACGCAGCCCTCTGCTGTAATCGTTATAGAGTGGCACGCCCTCAAATGAAGTCGTACATATCAATCAGCTCGTGAACTCAAACTCACTTTTTTATATTGTCCCAAATCCCTTTTACTTTATCAAAAAAGCTTTGTGTTTTGGGGTGATGATCGTTGGGTTTACCTTTATCAGATGCTTTAAACTCTTCCATCAATTTTCGTTGCTCTGCATTTAAATTCACTGGAACTTCAACCATCGCATGAACAATCATATCCCCCCGTCGGGTGGTCCGCATGACGTTCATTCCCTTGGCTTTTAACCTAAACTTTTCACTGGGTTGTGATCCAACTGGAATTGTAACTTTTGCTTTAGTCCCATCAATCGTTGGAATCTCAACCTCTCCACCCAGCACCGCAGTTGTCATAGGAATCGGCACCTGACAATGAATATCGTCACCATGTCGAATGAACAATTCATGGGGTTTTACGGAAATAAAGATGTACAAATCACCTGCATGTCCACCGCGCATTCCGGCTTCACCTTCACCCGCAACACGTAAACGCGTTCCATCTTCAACGCCCGCAGGAATCGTAATCGAGATTGTTTTTTGTTTCTGAACACGTCCTGATCCACCACAGGGTTTACACGGATCTTTTATGGTTTGACCTGCGCCACCACACTTTGTACAAGTGCGTTCCAAGGTGAAAAACCCTTGTTGAAAACGCATAGTTCCCGCACCATGACACGTATCACAGGTTGTAGACTTAGTGCCTTTAGTGGCTCCTGAGCCATGGCATTCACCGCATTTTTCACTCTTACGCAAGGATACGTTTTCAGACACCCCCTGATGAGCTTGTTCCAATGTAATGGCCACATCATATCGCAAATCAGATCCAGCCTGCCCTTGCTGTTGAGCACCTCGCCCACCGCCACGTTGTCCACCTGTGCCACCGAAACCACGACCAAAGACCTCTTCAAAGATATCTGAAAAATCAGAGAACCCACCACCATTTCGGGATCCGCCACCCATGCCGCCATCAAAGGCACCATGACCATATTGATCATAAGCTGCACGTTTTTGCTCATCGCTTAACACCTCATAGGCTTCGCTAATTTCTTTGAATTTAGCCTCAGCGTCTTTATCGCCCTGATTCCGATCAGGATGGTATTTCATCGCCAGCTTGCGATACGCTTTTTTTAAGTCTTCAGGTGTAACGTTTTTTGCAACGTCCAACAACTCATAATAATCTTTTTTTGCAGCCATTCTTCTTCCTCAACAGAGTTTTCATCATCGATAGTACGCAACAACCCACCTTAATAAATATCTATTAAAGTGGGTTCTGCGTGAACATTATGTCGTATGTTACTTCTTTTCTTGATCTTCGTCGACTTCTTTAAACTCCGCATCAACAACGGTATCGTCCTTTGGTGCTTCTGCAGATTCACCAGATGGTTGAGCTTCTTGCGCAGCCTTATACATTGCCTCTCCCAGTTTCATAGCGGACTGCATCAATGCTTCGGTCTTAGCTTTGACTGTCTCCAAATCATCAGATTTTGCAACGTCTTTTAACGCTGCAAGATCTTTTTCAACGGCATCTTTATCCTCAGCAGAAATCTTATCGCCATGCTCTTTTAGCGTTTTTTCAGTTGTATACAGCAACGTATCCGCTTGGTTTTGAGCCTCAATCAACTCACGACGTTTCTTATCTGCCTCAGCATTGGCTTCCGCATCTTTTACCATTTTCTCGATATCAGCATCACTTAATCCACCCGATGGCTGAATGCGAATTTGCTGTTCTTTGTTCGTTGCCTTGTCTTTCGCAGACACATGCACGATACCGTTCGCATCAATATCAAACGTCACTTCGATTTGTGGCATTCCACGTGGAGCGTTTGGAATTCCTGTTAACTCAAACTGCCCCAACATCTTGTTATCCACTGCCATTTCACGTTCACCTTGAGAAACCCTTATGTTAACTCCTGTTTGGTTATCCTCAGCTGTTGAAAACACTTGGCTTTTCTTTGTTGGAATCGTTGTATTACGATCGATCAATCGAGTAAACACACCGCCCAACGTTTCAATACCCAATGACAATGGCGTCACATCCAATAAGACCACATCGTTTACTTCACCTGCAAAAATTCCACCTTGAATCGCAGCCCCCATCGCCACAACTTCATCAGGGTTCACCCCACGGTGAGGCTCTTTGTTAAAAAAGCGTTTAACTTCTTCAATCACCTTTGGCATACGGGTCATACCACCGACCAAGATAACTTCGTCGATATCAGAAGCTTTTAAGCCAGCATCTTTCAATGCTTTCTCACACGGTTTCATAGTCCGTTGAATTAAATCATCCACCAACGTCTCATACTTCGCGCGGGAAATCTTGATGTTCAAGTGCTTTGGACCTGTTGCATCTGCCGTAATGAATGGCAAGTTAACTTCGGTTTGCATGCTACTGGATAGCTCGATCTTTGCTTTTTCCGCAGCTTCTTTCAACCGTTGTAACGCCATTTTATCGGTAGAAATATCAACGCCAGTTTCCTTTTTGAATTCATCAATCAGGTACTGTACGATACGCGCATCAAAATCTTCACCCCCCAAGAACGTATCACCGTTGGTTGATTTAACTTCAAAGACACCCTCGCCCACTTCAAGGATTGACACGTCAAACGTACCACCACCCAAGTCATATACAGCGATAACGCCAGATTCTTTCTTATCCAAACCATACGCCAATGCCGCAGCTGTTGGCTCGTTCACAATACGTAAAACTTCTAATCCTGCAATCTTACCCGCATCGCGAGTCGCTTGACGTTGAGCATCGTTAAAGTACGCAGGCACTGTAATGACCGCCTGAGACACCGTCTCACCCAAGAATTTTTCAGCCGTTTCTTTCATTTTGATCAATGTGAATGCGCTGATTTCGCTGGGGCTATAGTTCTTATCGCGAGATTTCACCCACGCATCGCCGTTGTCGCCTTTTACAATTTTGTAGGGCACCAATTCCATATCTTTACGCACAGCGTCGTCTTCAAAACGACGACCAATCAAACGCTTAATCGCAAAGAACGTGTTTTCGTGGTTCGTGACCGCTTGACGCTTTGCGCCATCACCTACTAAACGTTCGCCGCTTTCTGTAAACGCAACAATCGATGGAGTCGTGCGACGCCCTTCTGTGTTTTCAATCACCTTTGCCTGGCCACCATCCATGATCGCCACACACGAGTTCGTTGTTCCTAAATCAATTCCAATTACTTTTTTTGATGTCATGTTAGTCTTCTCCTGTTAATATTTGTCTAAATTTTTAAGCCGGGATTTTAAAAGAGTGTGTCACAAACCCTTTTGGATTTGAATAAAACTCATCCCAATTTTTATCAGTTATGGGTTCTGGCAAGCGCTTAGATTTGAATTTCTGATTAACTAAATCAGATGCCTTACTAAAGCGAAGCCTCAGGTCATTGTTTTTATTAAAGTCTTCAATAAATTTTGAAAAAACTTCGCCGTCAATCAAAGCCCCGTTCATTTTTTCTTCAATCACTGCGGGGGTAATCACAAAACGCACTGGCTCTCTTTGTTGAAGAGTATGACTAAACATCAAATCATATGAATCCGCCTCTAATTTGCTAGCAGAACTCAAATGCCATCGTTTGAAAATGTCTTCTGCAATCTGAAAGTTCCCGACCCTATAAACTTTGTCATCCAGGTCATAACCTATTGTTATATACCCATATTGGCCATGAGTGTGAAGAATATTCAAAGCATAAACCTTATCCCCCCAGCCTAATTCAATTCTTGAATCAAGAAACTGTGAAACTACATCTAAAAAATCTTTCTGCTCGTTTAACCATTCTTTTATAGCATCTTTATTTTTTGCTTGTTCATACGAGGATAATCGATCAAAACAATCATCCCATTGATCTTTATCAAAGCTCAGCGCACAGCCTCTGTCGCCAAAAGAAACTTCAAGTTGATATAAATCGATATCAACCTCTTTAAAATCTTCTATTATTACTTTTTTTGATGTCATGTTGTCTCTCCATGAGTTTTCTTTACCCCAATTATACAAACCCAAAACAAAAAATCAAGCACAATTTAGCACTCACTGCAATATAGTGCTAAAATCTTTAAAAAAGTCTTAATATCATTCAGATTTTTTTAGCAAGCAATTGACAATTCATCATCCGTTATCATAATGAATGCTATGCTAATTGAAAAGGATACCTATGAATAAGCTCTGGATAATCGGCGTTTTACTGATGATTGGTGTCCCAAGTCTGCATGCGGCTGACATACTGCTCCATCCGCAAAACATCACAGCTGTCAATTTCAAATCCACAGTCGAGGCTCACACCCTCGATATTGCACCGTCGATTCTATGGGTATAGTATATCGCAAGGTCGCCCGCGCATTTGGTTGGAATTGACAGTCTATCATTTACTGCCATTACAATAGAACGTGTGTGCCCCTTGCAGGGCGGACCTTGTGATCAAAATTAAGGAGTCTTTTTACGAGAATTATTTTTGAATGCATTTCTAGCATACCCATTCACCATCCCTAAATAATAATCCATATTTTCAAAAGAAAGAATAGGTTTATCCAACGCTACATCCTCGTGCTTAACTAATAACGAATCCATAGCCTCTATTAACAATCGGTGTTTTTTCAAGAAAGCATTTTGAACTTTTATTAATTCTGGCTTTTTTAAATATAGGGTAATGAAATCAGCTGCCTCTGCTTTTTTTAAGATACCCTCACTAACTTCAATGGCTTCAGCTAAAATATCTTTACGAATTTTTACAAAGCTATCCTCTTCCCCCTTGTAAAAAAAAACCTACTTCAAACGTCTGCTCATCTACTTTTTTAGTTTTTTTAAAGAACCTTTTCTTTTCTGAAGTCATGATACCCCCGAACGGAATTATTATTGTTGTTATATAAAATGGTACAACCACCCTCAAAAAAAATCAAGCTTACCCATCGCTGTTGCGGCAATTATTTATAGTTTAAAATTAACGTATATTTAACCCTGTTGTTGGGTACGCTTTGATAAGTTTAGGTTTGGTTCTGTTCTCGACTTACGATCTGGCTTTTTAATCAAAGACTTTACCGTAACGATCTTATCCGGCTCAGCGATCAATTTGCGCTTACTTAAACGAAGCTTTACGATGGGTTCGTGTTTATTATCCAGCACAATCTTTTCATTGGGTCGATCTTTACACACGATGTGTGGCGCTATTTTATATTCCATGTCTGCAGATTCTAAATGCGCATGTACACTGGAATGAAGCTGCGTCCACCAACTTCTTAACCACCCATCGAATGAAAACTTTCCTGGCCCCACAATGAATGACACCCCCAATAACAGTGCCCAAAATTCATGGGTAAAATGCGAATGCACACCAAACGTAATTACCGCAGTCACTCCCAATAGCCCCAGCGCTCCTATGCGACTCATAATCCCCACAGCTAAAAGAACAGAAAATATCAGCTCTGCCCCTGTTCCCATAATCGCGGCAACCTCTGGTGATAAAAACGGCACTTTATAAATGTTTTTGAATAAAAACACTGTCTTAAACCAACCACCACCCCAAAGGTTTTCAATTTTATTCCATCCCGCTTGAAAGAAAATACTGGCGATATATACACGAAGAATTAATAAAAATATATCCTGGGTATATCGCACAACAAAGTCAATTAACGTGTCATACCTTTGAACACATTTCTGAATGATAGATACTGTTGCCATCTGTGACCTTTAAGATTTTTGGGTTAAATACTTTAGGTAGAATGTTAACAATAATTTCTTTCGAAAAGGTTAATTTGTCAAATAATTCGTCAATCAGGTGTGGAGATCTCAACGTTTCTAATACACTATATTCTTCCAAACTCAACGACTGGATCACTGGCACTCCATCTTTACACCGCAACAGATAATAAGAGCATACACTCTCTATAGATCCCACGTCGCCAGATGATTTTAAAGTTTGATATACCGCCCCCACGTTATACTCACTGTGAAGCAATCGAACGTCCGATCGCAATTGCCAATACGCTCGATCAGGATCAACCGTCGTCGGGGCATCTTCCACAGCAGCCATCACCACAGATTGTAAATCCCACTCTAATTTAGCTAGCTCTGTTGCAATGGGATCATCTAAAAATGCTGAGAACTCTTCTCCATAAGTTGCAAACAATTGATTCGCTTTGGGACGATGCTGACAGATGTACGACACTGCCAACGATGTGAACGCATCCCCCAAATATTGAGACGTCACTGCAAATGTTTTTCGCAATGCATTACAATGTCCCAGCATAAAATTACGGCGATATACCTCTAACCTTGCATCCATATCGGGGGCGTCAACAAAACTCTCAGACAGTGTTTGAGTCAACATGCTGTGCACAAATGCTGATTGTAAATCTATATCATCATACATGATTGCTCCATATATAATGATGCCCGCCGCGCTTGATCCAGCAATACATCAATCTCCGGCAAATCCTCATCCCACTCAATCAATGTATATGCTTTGGGTTGTTTGCGAATAACCCCTTGATACACCTCCCACACTGACGGGCATACAGGTTGATTGTGCGTATCAATTAAAAAATCCCCATCAGCTGCTTTAACGTGCCCTGCCAAATGAATTTCTTTTACCGCATCCCACTCCAGCTCATTTAAATAGGTCTGAACATCCCATCCATGATTAACCGATTGCACATATAGATTGTTCACATCTAATAGAATACCGCAACCCGTTGCTTTAGTTAGCGCATTTAGAAATTCCGGCTCACTATATGTGGTATCCTTAAAGGTTACATACGTCGATGGATTTTCAATCAACAATTGTCGCTGAAAAAACTCTTGCAGGATATTGATATGCATCGCCATTCGATTCAACGATGATTCTGTCAGCGGCAAGGGATATAAATCATTATATCCATATCCATTCAACGTGTTCCATGACATATGATCAGATATCATAAATGGATTAATCTCGCCCATCAATCGTCTAATCGCATCCAAATGTTCAGGGGATGGCAATTCAGCTGATCCTAATGACAAACTGATACAATGAAAGCTAATCGGAAAGCGTTCTGAAATTTTCTGTAATTTTCGTCGATTGGGAGTGTGGTGAATATAGTTTTCGGGATGCACCTCTAACCATCTGATGGGTATTTGGGGAATATTAACTAGAAAGTATTCAAGATATTTTGAACGCAATCCAATTCCAACGGATGGTCGAGGATTCTGGAAATCTGTCATTTAGCAGGGGCAAGCCCTAATTTTTTACGAGCTTCAGCTTCTGACAAGCCCTTTAATTCTTTACATTCTGCTTCGCTTGCAACCACTTTCCAATCACCCATATGGTGATCACGATCAGATGCGGCGGCACAGTCATGTTCATTGTGATCCAAGGCGTTACACGCATTTTCACCAGGCCCAGATACGCCATAACACTTAAACCCGTCATCTGCATAGACTACAGACGAAGATAACGACGCAACAAAGCTTGTAATAGCAAGGGAGGATAGTAATGTTTTTGAGTTCATATTATTATTCTTTTTGTTTTTTTTACTCCCTATTTTAGACATGAACACAGGGTGGGTTGCAAGCTCTTTTTTATTTTTTTATCCAGTTAATTTTGCCATTAAAAATCACTGATGAGTAATTGCAATTGTTTCTGAGTTAATAAAGTTAATTTACTTTATACAGATAGTTCGATTGTGTTAAAATTACCGCTGTTAATTAAAGGATAATACTATGGGATTTCAGTGCGGAATTGTTGGCTTACCCAATGTTGGGAAATCAACTCTATTTAATGCGTTAACATCAACAGCGGCAGCAGAAGCTGCAAACTATCCATTTTGCACCATTGAACCCAATGTGGGCAAAGTTGGCGTACCTGACGAACGATTGATTAACGCAGCAAAAATAGCAGGATCCGCCCAAATAATTCCAACAACATTAGAATTCGTGGATATAGCAGGTCTCGTCAAAGGTGCCAGCCAAGGTCAGGGATTAGGCAACCAATTTTTGGGACATATTCGCGAAGTTGATGCCATTGTGCATGTGGTACGATGCTTTGATTCAGGGGATATTATCCATGTAGAAGGCTCCGTTGACCCCATCCGCGATATCGAAATTATCGACACCGAACTTGCATTGGCTGATTTGGAAAGCGTTGAAAAGCGCATCCCTGCAATGGAAAAAAAGATTAAAGGTGGTAAAGAACCAGAACTAGCAGAACAACTAGATCTATTGCGACGCGTCTTAAAAGTCTTAGAAGCCGGAAATCCCGCTCGTGACACCGAATTGAAAGATGCTCACGAGAAAGTCTTGATGAAGCAACTACAACTTCTAACCTCAAAACCCATCGTGTATGCCTGCAATGTTGCAGAAGACGAAGCAGCAACCGGAAATGTATTATCCGAAAAAGTCGCTGCCTATGCCGCAAAACAAGGCGCATCCAGCGTTGTAATTTCAGCTGCCATTGAATCAGAAGTTGCCCAACTGTCAACTCAAGAAGAAAAAGATGAGTTTTTAAACGCCTTAGGATTAAACTCTACAGGTCTAGCTCGCGTTATTCACGAAGGGTACAAACTGCTGGATTTAATCACCTATTTTACAATCGGCCCCAAAGAAGCCAGAGCATGGACTGTTAAACGCAATACAAAGGCTCCTCAAGCTGCTGGTGAAATTCATGGGGATTTCGAACGTGGCTTTATTTGCGCAGAAACTATCGCTTATGCTGATTATGCCGCATACAATGGTGAACAAGGCGCAAAAGCGGCTGGAAAAGCCCGCCAAGAAGGTCGCGACTATGTAACCCAAGATGGCGATATTTTCCACTTTAGGTTTAACGTGTAACTATGCTAGCCTATAAATACAAAATACGGAAGTTCACTATGAATAAAGCATCCCTATTAATAGGCTCAGCATTATTATGTAATCTCGTATTTGCTAATTCGCAAACAAAAGATACAGACGCTTCAAAGTTAGTACGATCACTCACCCTAACACCTGGGTATATGGAACGCACCTTCAACTCAAACGAGATGATGAAACATGGGCCTTTAAGCCTTATGCAATTATCCTCACAAGGCATAGACGCCCTTGCCAATTTATCTGACAACCCCTGGATAAAAGGTGGAATATTTGCAGCGCTTGGTTTTCCAAACTACCTTGTATCCACAACAAGCTCCACTGTATATCATGAATTTGGACATGCTCGGGCTATGGCATCTTATGGCACTGCATATACCTACAGCGCAGCCCTTGATTCAAACGCTCCTACAGATTATGCCTATGGCATCTATGTAGAAAAGTTTTTATCTCCGTCTTTATTGTTTGATGGAGCATATACCCAACCAGCCAGCTTGCCTAATTTTACTAAAGTTCCAAAACCTTTTTTAGCTCGCGTTATGGGGTCTACACCTAAACGATTCGCTAAACTTTTAAATACTTGGTGGAAAGATCCAACTGCGGTAGATGAAAAGAATCTAACCTCAACAGAAAAGTGGGTACTGGGAGAGTTTAAAATCGACCACAAAGCTCCTATCCTTGCATCATCTCCTATAGGCTCAGACTACACGTCAGAAGCAGACGTACAATCTATAATTGATAAACTTCCGAATGGGGTCGCTCTATCATTGAAAGAAACCAATATTAAGAGGCTTATTGAAAATGATTTTGCTTTACCGATGATCACAGCGGGTTTAAATAATGAAATGCGATTTACACAAGAAATTTCAGATATTATTTACGCTAAAAAAGGCCATCTAGCCTATTTCACCCCATACCTTATTGGTAAGTTTTCGTCACATGGCTACGTTTTATCTTATGAATCGGCTCTCGCCAAAAATAAAGTTTCGCCTGGAAATGACATTGCTAACATATTAAGCGCTTACAAAAATAGAGATTATTCTATCGATGGCTCTGACATTAAAATGGGAAGCTTAGCCTCATTCTTGCTCAGCGCAACCACATGGTCGTTTGTATATTCCGCATTTACAGAATTACCAAAAGGCAGCTTTTTAGTTCATGCCCCTGTCTGGCATGGGTGGAGATTGCCTGATGTGAACTTTTATATGACCACTCAAGGTCTATCGTTTGAAGTTGTTACAGGATACCAATTTAATGAAAACTGGTATGCAGGCTTAACCGCAGAAATGGTCTACAAAGGTAATACCGCCTACGAATTTGCTCCTTCTATCGGATATTCCTTTAACACCTCTAGCGGGGAAATTTCCCTATCCGCGCAAGCGATTATTAGCAATGAAATGGAATTCGGGGGCAATGCAGGCCGAATGGACTTCCCCCAACAAAGCCTGGACTGTGGGAATGAAGTACATTTACCACAACGCCCTAACATTAGTGGGTGAACGAAACATCCCCTTCTTGTGCTCTGGTTTTATGAACGGTGGAGACCCCAGCACAACCAATCACGAAGCCAATATTACGTTAAGTTACACTTATTAAATAGACTCCTTCGCATTGCTCAGGAGACTCTTCATTACCCGCCCGCCCGCCCTGGATAGCGCAAAGTAACGCTACCAGGTCCTAGCCCACGGCTTGCAAATGCAAGCCGGAAGCACCTTGAAAAATACACATACTCTCTCCTTATTTGTCTACCGACATGAAAAAGATTGAAAATTAAGACCATTTCTGGCATTTTTGCAAGGTGTCAATTATAGAATAGGAAGAGTAATGAGTAGTTTCGTCATGAACTCAGTCATTATCTTGTGTGGCCTACTTGCGTTGGTCTATGGGATAGTGGCATCAAGATCAGTGCTACGCCTTTCAGCTGGAACGGATAAGATGCAAGAAATTGCCGCCGCCATCCAAGAAGGTGCAGCCGCATATTTAAATCGTCAATATCGTACAATTGCAATCGTCGGCGTCATTGTTGTGATCGGATTGTATGCAGCACTTGGAATGCACGTTGCTATCGGATTCATCATCGGATCTGTGCTTTCTGGCGTTGCTGGGTACATCGGAATGTATGTATCCGTACGCGCTAACGTACGTACTGCAGAAGCTGCCCGTACAAGCTTACATAAAGCTTTAGACGTTGCCTTCAAATCAGGTGCCGTTACTGGTATGCTTGTTGTAGGCCTTGGAATCTTGGGCGTTGCAGGATATTACATCGTTCTAAAATACCAAAATGTTGAAAGCAGAGACTTATTAGAAGGTCTTGTTGCCCTAAGCTTTGGTGCTTCATTGATTTCAATTTTCGCACGTTTGGGCGGTGGTATCTTCACAAAAGGTGCTGACGTTGGTGCGGATCTTGTAGGTAAAATCGAAGCGGGTATTCCAGAAGATGACCCCCGAAACCCTGCTGTTATCGCTGACAACGTAGGTGATAACGTGGGTGACTGCGCAGGTATGGCTGCTGACTTGTTTGAAACATATGCGGTTACAACCGTTGCCTCCATGTTACTTGCTGCAACCATTTTCGAAGGTCACTTGTATGCAGAAGAAATGATGTTATACCCACTGATGATCTGTGCCGTATGTATCATTGGTTCTATTTTGGGAACGTTCTTTGTAAAATTACGCCCTGACAATAAAATCATGCCTGCATTATATCGAGGCTTGATTGCAACGGGTATTTTCTCTGCATTATTCATCATCGTATTAACGTATACCATTGTGCCTGCTGATTTCCATTTTGAAGCTGGTACACTCGTCTTTTCAACGCATAACCTATTAATCTGTGCATTAAGCGGTTTGCTTGTTACGGGCTTATTGGTATGGATTACAGAATACTACACGTCCACGGAATATCGCCCTGTTCGCAGCATCGCTAAAGCATCTGAAACAGGTCATGGAACGAACATCATCCAAGGACTTGCGATTTCTATGGAAGCCTGTGCATATCCAACATTGGTGATTGTCGGTGGAATCCTTGTGTCGTACATCAATGCTGGACTGTTTGGTATTGCGATCTCTGCAACTACAATGTTGGCATTGGCGGGTATGATCGTTGCATTAGACGCTTACGGTCCTGTTACAGATAACGCGGGTGGTATTGCTGAAATGTCTGACCTTCCAAAGTCTGTCCGTGAAGTCACTGACGCATTGGATGCTGTTGGAAATACAACCAAAGCTGTAACAAAAGGATATGCGATTGGATCAGCTGCATTAGCTGCACTGGTACTATTTGCTGCATATACCGAAGATCTAAACCACTATTTCAGTGATTTAGATATTACCTTTGATCTACAATCTCCATATGTTGTTGTTGGATTATTGCTCGGCGGTATGTTGTCATACCTGTTTGGCTCTATGTCAATGATGTCTGTTGGACGCGCTGCTTCAGCCGTTGTGGTCGAGGTTCGTCGCCAATTCAAAGAAAACCCCGGCATTATGACAGGGGAAACAAAACCTGAATACGGTCGCGCGGTTGATATGTTAACAAAAGCAGCAATCCGTGAAATGATTGCTCCCTCCTTGTTACCTGTATTGGCTCCAGTGGTTGTATACTATGCCATTTACTTTATTGCCGATCAACGCAGCGCCTTTATCACCTTGGGTGCGATGCTATTGGGTACGATTGTGACTGGATTATTCGTTGCAATCTCTATGACATCGGGCGGTGGTGCATGGGATAACGCAAAGAAATATATTGAAGACGGTCATCATGGTGGCAAGGGCTCCGAAGCTCATAAAGCCGCGATTACAGGTGATACAGTTGGAGATCCTTATAAGGATACTGCTGGACCTGCGATCAACCCAATGATCAAGATCATCAATATCGTTGCGATCTTAATGCTAGCATTATTGTCGTAACACTTGATAATCTATCTCAAAATGCCCTCACTTTGTGGGGGCTTTTTTATTGTCTATATTTCCTTGACTTTTTGACAGCTGTCCCTATATAAAGTCCTATAGGAGATCCAAACATGAAACACATACTTCAATCACTACTAATGACTACCGTACTGACGTTACCCACCGCTTTTGGTTCAGAGCCACTCTCTGCGTCTACTGATCCAACAACAGCTGCAGCCGCTGCTGTAACTACGCAGTCATCCATAGTCACCACTTCTCAACGTCCACAATCAACACTAGATAGATTCCCTTTGGGCGTAGCCAACCAGATTTCTGGATGTTTTCAAAGTTCTAGTGGTACTACTCTAGGCTTCTTAGATCTGAAGGATTTATATAGATTAGCACTAGTGTCAACGAATTGGCGTAAAGTTGCTCAACCTATGCTAGCTGAAGCAAATACTTGGAGACACAGTAACGTTGTACCCAGACTATTACAAGAGACTCTCGATACTCCTGATCTGCAGATGCTTAGATTGTTTAGAATTAACACAGATGCATCCTTTGATAACGTACTGAAGGCTGCCTTTGCAGTAAACCCTTGGACGATGAAGATGCCTGCTGATGAACATACGGCTCTTGTTGCTCTTGTTGATACCCATCCAATATTTACTCACACGCAGAAAGATATACTAAAAGGCCTATTACCCAACGCAACTCCAGGTAATATTCTATCGGCAGCATATAGATTAAGAGATTTTGGACTCATTGACACAGCCGCAGCACTCTTTGAACGAATTGCAAATTGTGATACTGCAATTCCAGATAATATTCTATCGGCAGCATATGGATTAAACGCTCTTGGACTCACTGACAGAGCCGCAGCACTCTTTGAACTATCTACACGTCATCAAAATGCAAGAATATATGATATAATATCAGCAACAGATGGATTAAGAGATCTTGGACTCATTGACAGAGCTGCAGTACTCCTTGAACTATATGCTAATCGTGATGGGACAATACCCGTTGATATTCTAGAGGCAGCATATGGATTAAGAGATCTTGGACTCATTGACAGAGCTGCAGTACTCCTTGAACTAGCTGCTAATCGTGATGAGGCAACACCCCATGATATTCAACGGGCAGCATATGGATTAAGAGATCTTGGACTCATTGACAGAGCTGTAGTACTCTTTGAACTAGCTGCTAATCGTGATGAGGCAACACCCGATGATATTCAACGGGCAGCAGATGCATTAAAAGCTCTTGGAACGGAATACCACCCAAAAGCCCCAGCACTGTATGAACTAAGCGCTAATCATCTGGATGCAACTCCATTTAGTATTCAACGGGCAGCAGGTCAATTAAAATCTCTTGGGTCTAAATATCCTGAAGGATCTCCTGAACGTAGTGAATATCATGACAGAGCTGTAAAACTCTATGAAAAATCTGTAAAGCATGTTGAGGCAGGACTATATCATATTCGATATGCAGCAGATCAATTAGAATCTCTTGCGTCTGAATATCCTGAAATATCTGAAGAACGTAGTGAATATCAAGCAAGAGCTGATGCGTTACGTAGGAAACCTGAGGTGTCTAATTAAAGGTATTTTTTTCTTGACACTTCAAAATCACTTTGTATACTAATAACTAG
>DITM01000058.1 GCA_002422845.1 Candidatus Paracaedibacteraceae bacterium UBA6184 | reverse complement strand
CAACCACAGCAATTGTGGGCGCAATCGTAATTCCGCCAACCACCGTAGTGGTAACCGTAATCGTAGCCGTGCCGGTAACCTTGGACACCACCAACAACTGAAATGTCGTATCTGAGTTGCGCCTAGTTATGGTTTGTGGCGGGCCAATAAAAATAGTATCAGAAGCCATTGACTATCCTACATAAAATACTTGTGGAAATACCATAACTTCCTTAGCATTATTAACCATATTTTTGTCGTTTTCAGCCAGTTTATTATATGTCAACTCTTCCAAGTCCTTAGCCAGCGTTTCCTTCAAATCCTTAATTTGCTCTTTGCCCTGATTGATCAATGAGTCACCGTTTAATGTGATATTACCATTGATAAACGGGATATTCTGTATTTTAGAGCGCACATTACCCAGCGCCACCATAGACAACGCCAGCGCATACTTTTTGATCCAAGTTTTACCAATCGGATTAATCGCATCATATGGAATATTCTCAAAAGGTATATTGCTGAAGTTATTAACGCCATTAACCCCAGACTCTGAGCCTTCATCAGCCCACACATCTTTGGGCAGCGTAAATTCAATCCACATATAAGAAGGATAAATACCATCTGGAATAGGGTAAAGGCGCAATTTATTATTAACAACTTTAAAACTATAATGACTAGTGCGCACCGTCATATTATCTTTGAAAATCTGGCTCATCAATTTCTGCGACCACGCGGGAACAACATCAAAACTGCTATCGTCATTATACATACCATAGTTTGTTAAGTTGCCAAGCAAGTTAAGCCCACCATTCATAAATCCGTAAAAGCGCCACATGGTTCGTGGAGACTTGTAAAACACGCGCCTAATCTTAAACTTAATATTCCCACCCTTTGTTAAATCAACAATGTTATATAATTCATGCTCTGAGTCTGCGATTTGACTCTCGATAATAGTTTGTAGATCATAATCCTGAACCTCTGCCTCTAAAGGAATGGCTGTTTTGTACCATGTTACATCGCCACTTGCCTCTACCTCTGCACCAATTGCCTGCGCTATTTTATACGACACGCCAAAATCAAACCTTGGATATTTTAATTCGGTATGTGTACCCGGTGCCACAAACCCAGCCTCAGCGACCAAATTACCATAACGATCAAACTTGCCGCGTTGTGTACCTAAAGCAGATGACAACACATTCTTTGCCTGATGCATCAGCACTATATTATTAAATTCAAGTGCCGCATCTTGATAAAATGCGTAAATTTGACCTTCAGTTAATTCAATATCTAAATGCTCGCCGCTTAATTGATAATAAACATACTTTACCTGCTCAACACACGCCTGTTTAAATTCGTCATTATCGGCATATGTCTCTTGAGGCAGCGGATAAGTAGACGAGTTTACATTGGCGATAGTACCCTCTCTGGGCAATACCAGCGGCGTAATTTTAGGAGCGGGTTGAAGTTCTATATGAGCCATTTATATGCTCCACACTAACTTAAATCGGGATTCATTGGATCTGGCGGCGTAGCCTGCTGGGCCGCTATACCTTTAAGCACAGATTCAATTTTCGCGATTCGCGCATCAAACTTTTTCATTTCACCTTCCAAATACTTAAAGCGGTCATCAGCAACAGACACCATTTGTGCGCCAGTAAATGAAAAATATTCGTGAACCTTTTTCAGCGACTCCAGTACTGTTTTATTCACCGTAAAAACTGCGGCTAATGAGTCTGCAATCTCCGCAGGACCACCCTGTGGCGCTTCGGTTGACTCCGGTTGGGGAATCTCACCATCAGGCTCTAGAGCGGCCTCTACAGGCTTCTCAGTGGCTGGTGCTGGCATTGTATCTGCGTGAGCCTTTTCTTTGACTGGGTCTTGAGCTTGTCCCACCATAGTTGGCTTTTTGGGCGCTTTCTTCTTGGGCTTCTTCTCTTCTACTGGTGGAGGCGCATCTTCCTTTTTCTTATTAATTGAAAACAAGTCATCCTCAACCGGTTCCTCTTTTTTAGCCTCTTCTGGGCTGTCTGTAGGTTTAACCGGTGGCTTCTTTTTTGACTCTAAAATTTGCTGAAGTTTAGGATGCATTTTCATTATTGGCCACTCCACACCTTATATAGTTACAAATAGTCTTGAAGATTTTTTCAAGATATATTTTTTGTTAGCAGGGACTATAGACTCCTGCTCACCAACCAGCCAATAAAAAGGCGTGTCAGTGCTTACTTCGCCAAAATTTAACTCTGGCAAAGTCAAGGAAATATTCATGGCTGCGTTTAAATCGGCATGAGCCGTATATCCGCAACCCACACATTTAAATTCTTCACCACGTCTATTGTCCTTATGAACATAACCACATAAGAAACATCTCTTGCTTGTGTAAGCGGGATTAACGCGATTAATTGAAACATTCAATTCCTCACATTTACCTTCTAACTTACTAAAAATGTCTCTGTAGGTCCAACTATTTAATTTACCTAGATGCTTACGACCACGTTTCAAATTTATAATCTTTTCTAACTGTAAAACTTTAACATCGCTTAAATCTAATTGGTTAATTGTCTCGTTAATAAAGTTCTTTTTATGTCTTAAAACCTTACGATACTGTTTAGAGCCAGGTTTCTTTTTCTTTAACAAATCAATGATTTTATTTAAATCGTAACCATGTTTGTTTGGGACCGTTTGAAACCCGTTTGAACAACTTATAACTTTGTTACAACCTATATCAATTCCAACTGTTTTGGTGTTATTGTTTATAGGTTTTTCTACCTCAAAACACAACGTGATATAATCACTGCTCAAATAAACACTTCCTAATAGTTTTCCCTTAGCATTTAACCTGTTGAAATGTTTGGTCTTTTTGACCGGAAGGTCGATTTTACCAAAGCCACAACTACCCAATGTGATCCATGAGTCAAATGACGATTCTGTTTCTTCGTTGAATTTTACAAAACGACTATCTAGTAACAAGTTTAAACTCGATACATTTGGCTTTGATATTTTCACTTTATTATAAAAATCTTGGAGGCGCTTTGCTTCATCTAATTTGTTTTCTTTTATTAATTTATTTATCATAAATAGACGCTTTGACTGCTTGGATTTAGTGCCTTTAACTATAGCTGCGGCCTGCTTTGCAGCCGCTTGCTTAGCCCTTGCAGTCAATAAAACACTACATTTATCTGTTAAAGTTTTAGGTAGTAAAGATGGTACCTTTTCCATATCCCAAATTAAATCAATGTACTCTTGAACTGCGAGTTGATATTTACCAATAAAATTATTAAGCAAATCTCGCTTGCCTCGATTTGCAAATTTTAATGATAATTTTGTGCTACGAATCATTTCAATTAATTATCCACTTTACAACAAACTTCATCTCACTTCAATAAAATGATTCATCAACTTCCCACGAAAGAAAACCCAATCGCTTTAACTGTGAGGCAGTTCATCTAACGCAGTACCCTAAGAAACAAAAACCTTATATACATTTAACAAACCATTTATATCTTTATTATTTTGTAAAATATTTAAAGATACTTCATTCTTCTTCGCGAAATCACTCACAAACTTTTCCATGTCTTGTATGTTAACCTTTTCCCAAGTTTTGTCCTGAATAATACCTTTCCATCTCTCGCGCACAAAATGGCCACCTTCCCACTCTAACAACTTGGTGAACTGTTCATATCCGTTTTGTAAATTGATCAAATGTTGCGTCAACTCTTGTTCATTGTTCGCGCCCATGGAGCCGCGAATCTCATCAGAACCCAATAACTTATATGGCTCATCTTGACTATTAATTGGCTCTATATTTAAGTCTTTTCTAAACTTTAGATCAGCGGCAGACTTGGTTATCTCATTTGAGAACCTTACAAACTCATTCGGGTTATTCCCAATATTTTTACCAATCAATTTGAGCAATGGTTGCGTAACCAGTTCATAATCATCGGTTCTTAGCGCAATTGCCGCATTTGTTATATCCTGATCAGTAACCGCACCGTTTTTCACGATATTAGCAGCAACATCCTCAATTGATATACCGACACTAGTCCCAACGGCATCAGGATGCGGCGGGGTGACCATGGTGTCTCGCTTTAAGTCAATTAAAGTAGTTGCACCTTGATTAAACTCATCGCTTTTTGTCGGCGTAACAACTGCTGTTTTAATTTGGTCTAATTGCTGTGTAGTTTGGGCCTTGTCAATAATCGCTTGTAGTTTTGCTAAATCCTCTCTCTCTTGGTCCGTTTGTACTGACGCTTGTAGGTCCACTAAGGTATCATGTGGATCTTGGCCCATCCGCGTAATGGGCGCTGTATTCGCAATATCATCAGCAGCACCTTGCAACCCAATTTTTTGCGCATATAAAAACTTTGCGACTTCATTTTCTGGATCGGCAGCATTTGGATATCTTTGTTTATATGTCTCGATTGCTTTTGTTAAAATAGGTAGTACTTGTGGACTTAGTGAAACATCTGCGAAATGTTTACGAGTCGCAGGATCCTCAGACGCCACATCCAAAAGCACATGCGACGGAATTTGCCGCAAAATCTTAACAACATCATTAACATCTTTACCTTTGACTACGGTAGAAATGCCAAGTTTCACTATCTCTTGAACCCGCGCATAAAACTCATCGCTAATTTTCTGAGTGACTATGAACTTTGTTAGATTTACCCCGCTTAACTGTAGTCCAAGGTCGCGCTTAATTCTCTCTTTTTCTGTTGTGTGTTCTTGTTGTGTTACCTCAATAATAAACTTTAAATTAATACGTTTTGCCAACTCCAGCATCTTTTTGGCAAAATCGGGATCTTGAGCCTGTTCTATACGTTGCTTTGTATTTTCTAACCACATTACACCATCGTTAAAAACTTCTTGTATAAATAACCCGCCGATACCAGCCTTCTTTTGCGCCCTAAAATACCGGTCATTGGCACCCTCAACAGAGCGCTGAAACTCTTTGCTAAGTCTGACAAATACGGTATCTAATTCTTGTTCTGCGGGCTGAACATTAGGTAAGGTGTCGGTGTCTGATATATCGCCCAAATCAGGTGGTGCCACAATTGGCTCAACTGGAAAGTCCTTGCCACCAAACTGAGTCGCTATTTCGTTCATGCGGGCAAACGCCAACTTAAATAAAAGATTCTGTGTTCCCAAACTATATAAACTTTGTTGAACCAGTTTCTTTTTGTCTGTCATCACTTTAATGCTCTGTTTTAACCCGCTGATTTCGCCCCTAAACTGCTGAACATTGGGGTCGTCCTCATCCTGTTCTCCGTTTGGACCTTCTAATTTTTTTAAGTCTTCATTTAATTGTTCTAACTTCTGTTTTGATGCATAAATTCGCACATCTAATTCACGAATATTAAGCGTTTTCTTGTTGTTAACCATTCGCGAAATAACGCCAAGGGACGACTCGCGCAACTGCCCGCCAACACCCGTCAATACGTCAATTAGGCGATTAATCGAGTCTAGGGTAGGCTCAATAACGTCCTCTAATAGCAGAAGAGCGCCAATATTCTTTTCAATTAAAAGTAATTGTCTAACGGAGTCGCGATAACGCAAGGTTGACTCCTAGTCAAAAACCACTTGGGCCTTAAGTGCCGTACCCGCATTTTGGCGCAAATACACAAACTTAACACCCATAAAATTATCCATGAGAATNNGCCTGATCGTGCGCATAATAAATAAACACATCGACATCGGCACCAACAATAGGATCATTATAAGCGGCCACAGATTCAAATACTAAATGAATAATATTTGACTTTTTATTAATTGTCATAATATTTGTGGCGGGAACACCGGCAACCATAGGGAACTGAGTCGGGTCTACACCATTAAGTGTTTGAAAGTCACCAATATGAACATTATTTTCATGAAACCTTTGAGTATGAAAAGCCATCTAAATCCTCCGATAATCCTCCTTTAATTATAGTTTTTTAAGAAAATGTTCGCGAATTACAAATTTAGCGGCCAAATATTATTTTTGTCAAGAGTAAAAAGAAATTGTGGCGGNNTCACAACCACATTTAAGTGTATCAGATTAGAAAATCAGGTTTTGGATCTTGACCAGTCCGTATAGATCGCTGCGGACCATCTTCTTACCATAGCGCGTCATGACGGCCTTACGAGGCGTGAAATCTTCGGGGTCCGGAACTGTCATAGATATCTGTAAAGGCACGTAGGGGGCATATACATACCCGCTTTCAAGGAAGGACTTTCCTTGACGGCCTATAAGAATGATGTTACGTGGGAAATAGGGATCGACATACACATCCCATTTCNNCTTAATCACGCCAGCCGTACCCTTCTCTTTATCAGAGCCGGTCGCAGCGCGGAACGCATTACTCGCCTCAAGCACAGCACTAGTCTCAGGACCACACACGATAAAGTTGGCAGGCCCCATCAGGGTCTTGCGATGGATCACAGCAGACAGGTCATTCAGCGTCATCATCAGTGTCTCATGCCACTTGTCCACAGCACCCGTGAAGTCCGGGGGAGAAGTCAGCACTAAACCTGTGCTAGAATCAACGAACACGCCGGGATGACGATTCCAGTAACGAGTACCAGCAGTCGCGCCACGTAACAGGTCGGTCAGAATTTCGCGGTCGATTTCGAGAGCGATATGGTCAGACATGATACCAGTCATTTCAACTTCGGCATCCAAATTGTGATAGGCCGCCAAATCCTGCGCCAACTCGGGAGTCCACTTAGCCTTCAGTTTCTTGCTAATGGCCTGAATGTTGGTGCTGTTGATCTTCATATCCAACTCGGGGAATTCCTGCATATCAGAACCAGTTGTAAAATACTTGGAATGCTTGTCAGACGGACCTTCAAAGTACCAATCTTCACCAACCACAGTACCCAGAGTCGAACCGGCGTTAATGGTGTCCTTAATAGGATAGTAAACATTCTGCGTCAAACCATTAGCAGCCTTCAGGTCGTTCAAATCGGCAAACAGGGCACGAGCCACAAACACGATCCGGCGCAGCGAAGGAATAAGGGTCGTCAAACGATGCACAATCGAAACCGTGGCAGGCAACATATTCGGGTCACCAAACACGCCAGTAGTCTCAAGATTCATTGCATTGGTGTTGCTCAGATTCAAACGCGCCCAAGCAGCGGCAGTCAACTGAACCACATACTTACGATAGTAATACGCATCATTGTCATTAAGAATAGTCGCATCCCAACCAATATCCGCCTCAACGTGATTAGAAACGATGTCAGACGAAACCATAGCGGCACTGGCACCCATACCGGTCCAATCGTACTCAACAACTGTCGTATCGATAAGTGCGCCAAGGTTAGCCACGCCAACCACGGCGGTCGTAACAAACGGGCTAGAGAAACCATTACGCAGGTCATAGAAACCAGTCGAATTAGTGTCAACATCCACACCATTGATGATCTCGGCACCGACCACACCACCACCGTAGACAGAGTCACCAGCAGCATACATATCAATCTTTGCAGAAGCGGTATTAGCGGCGTACACAAAATCCAAGTAGAAGATCACACCGTATGGCATGTTCATCGGCTGGACCGACACAATCTTCTCGGCAAACAGGTCACCGAAAATACGACGAACCAAGGGGAACGCCACAGACGCAAATCCCTCAATATCCCCACCAGACATTGTGGTGGCCTCTTTAAGGACATGGGCCGCTTCATTCTCAAGCAAACGAGCCATAACGCCTTGCTGACGCTTGTCCTTCAGGTTTTCCAACAGACCAGACTTGGCCCACTTAGCCACCAACTGATCATTCACTTCTTTGACCACAGGCATCTTAGTAATAGCCTGAGCCTTCAAACTCTCCAACATAGACATCTTCATAACAATCTCCTAAAATTAATTAATTTATTCCCGAATACCAGCTATTTGTTGCATTCTTTTTTGTTCGGGACTTAAACTTTCACCTAACACACGACCACCATTATTATCAATTTTCACACTACGTCCACCAACCTGATTATCCTGAATACTTGCTGAATCTTTGACAAATTGCTGCAATTTCTCTTGAGAACCACTATTAAAATGATTCCTAGATGCACCAACGACGGACCCAGTTGACAAGTTTTCAACAGACTTAAAATAGGCTTTTGCTTCGTTCAAAGTCTGACACTCAGTAATATCTTTAATTGCTTGTCTGCGCTTACCTTCACTTAAATTCTGATTACCCAGCACCTGCCACACATAGTTGCTCTTCGCCATATTGACAGCAGACTCAGCCAATACAACTTTAACCTGTTTTAAAGTTTCAATATATTTACGCTCCATCTCATCTAACTTCTTCTTAACCTCTGTAACTTCCTGTTCCAAATTATCCGACTTGTCCAAAAACTTCTTATTCTTTTTCTCAGACTCTTCTTTTTCGCACTTTAATTTTTCAATAATGTCGGACATAATGTTATACCACTCTTCATTGCGAGGATCACCTGCCCCAATATGACCATCTGGAACATAATGAAGATCTGTACTCAGTTTCTCTTGCAGCGAATTAGGGTCTTTCGGCGTAATCACAACATTATTACCCTTATCTAACTCTGCCCCAATACCCTTAAGCAAATCATCATCCTGCGGAGCCAGCGGCTTTTCCTCTTGTCCAGGAACCTCAATACCACCATCCTCAACAGGCGGAATACCCAAATCTAAATCACCAACACCAGCCGAAGAATCCCCACCAATACTACCCAAACCAGCAGGAGCAGGTGCAGCAGGGGCTGTAGGTGCCGCATTAGGATCTAATGGAGCATTAGGATCACCCAGCAAATCATCTATGGAGCCATTGCCTCCAATAGCCTCATCTAAATGCTTAGATAAAATTCTCTTAGCCTCAGTAGTTGCGCTATCTTTATTGCTTTTAGCCATATATACACACTTATATTCCAGAATAACTGGTTCCTGCTTCAGCGACTCAGCCCTTTACAGGGTCTTATAAATCTCCACAGGCGTAAATTCCCGCCACATCGACGGTATGTTGATCAAGCAGTTAAACCCAAAAACCAGCCGCTTTAGGGTCTAAAGAGCATGGGAACACCCAGCAAATCATCTATGAGCTATTTCTTTACAGAAATATCCGGTTTCTCAGCCTCTTTTTCCACACGCGGTCCTTTCGGATTACGTAAAATATTAGACGACTCCACCGATTTTTGTTTAATGTCCGACTTGGCACCCAAACCAGACAAGTATCACTACGTATAATTAGACAAAAATCAAAAGTTTTTTCATTCCGCAATATTTTTATTATTTTTTTCAACTCTGTTTTCTTGTTCTGCCAACTTTTTGTTACGCTCAAAATTCTTCTGCGTCTTCTTCTCTTCTGCCACCTTGCGCCCAATACTCTTGGACTTCTTTAACTTACGCTTCTGAGACTTGGTGAGATGATACTCCTTTTTAGCCACTTCCTTCAAAACACCGTCCTTCTTTACTTCACGGAGAAACCGGCGAATTAAATGTTCCACGTCCTCATTCTTACGCAACTTTACTTCAACATTATACACTTTAGACATATTTTTAACCTTTCTTTATTCTTTATTTTCTTCGGTAGGCCAAACTACATGACTTTTCATTTCTTTTTCAACCTTCTCAAAAGACGGCTGATGAACATAACCAGCGGGTTCAAGACCACCAACCTTTTTGTCAATATCCACCACTTCCTGATTTAGTTTCACAATAACATCTGATTGTAGATATGTATGCAACTGCTCCTCTGGTGTTAGGTTTTCAGTGCCTTCGCCAATCTTCATAATCTCTTCATCTTTTATCTGTTTGCTTGATTTTGCATCCTCTTTAATATTATCTGAGGATGCATCAAATTCAGCACTATTAGTTTTGGCAATTTCACTGTTGCGCTTTTTAATTACTTCATGTTCTAGAAACTTATGAATCTGATCCATGGCCGACAACTCATCTCCGCACTTCATCGCTGATATCTCAGCAACTAGTGCTTCTCGTTCTGGGTCCACCAAATTTGGATCAATCTTTTCATTTAATATTGTTTTCAAGAAATTAGATATTTTTTCCTGTTTTTCGGCTTTAGTAGATTCAAATTCATTCAAACGAGCCGCATATTTAATATTATCTAATAATGTGCGTTCATTACCCATTAAAGATGCCGTATTAATAGTTAACTCGTCAAATGGTGTAAACTCACCCTTAACCTCAGTTGCGAACTGCTCTTTTTCAAGTTCGGCCAACTTTGGAGACACTTTGCCATTTACGGCACATTTAAAGTACTCCTTCTGTAACTCTGTGAAACCAGACTTATCTAACTCCTTTTCAACCACTTCTTCTCGCGCAGCAGTAACAAAGCCGTTAAAATCAAAATCACGATATATTGATTGATGTGGCGCTTGTAAAAACTCAGCCATTTTTTTGTCACGATCATCAGGAGTAACACACTCTGTTATAGTGCTTAAATCTTCAGGATTTACATACTTCATAATGAAGGCTTCGCGCGCTGCACGTTCGGTAATTAACATTGATTTATCAAAAACACTAGGCGTGTTACGATTATAGAGCCAGTTCTTCACAACATTCTTAATTTCATTAACAGTAAAACCAACAGTTCTCAAGTTGTCAAATGACCTCATCTCTGTTTCTGTAAATGGCTTAGTTTCTCCGCACATACTTTGAAGGTCGTTATAACTAATATAGACATCTTCATATTCATCATTATAGAAGCGAACAGGACATTCGCGCTTTATCTCGACAGGATCTGGCACTTTATCAACTGTAGGCTCTGTTGTAGCCGCCTCAATCTTTTCTGAATATACGGTAGTCGAGAAATCTACTAATTTACTTTCTAGATCGTGTAGTAAGCCACCACAATATCTATGCGCCAACTTGCCAAACTCAATCGCCTTACCACACCCAATAATTGCCAACTTATTAAAATCAAACATCGACATCACGCCTTTCTTAAATATCCAAATCCCCATACGAATCAGCCATAATGCTGTCCGTTATCTCGTCATGCAGCACAGTAACTGGCACCCTCTTAGGACGGCCAACCTTCTTCTTTTCAACCACTTCTTCCTCTTCTGTCTCGGTAAACCTACTTTCTTTTGTTGCATTAACATTCTTCATTGTTTGCTGAAACGCTGCATCTTTACCAAGCATTTCCGCAAAATTATCAGGAACAATCAAATCATCAGGACTAACCTGTGCTATCGAACCATCTGGGTTTACTGCTACTTTTTTATCGGCGGCACTCATAACAGTTGCTGATTCTATTGTAGAACCAGAAAATGGATTAAACCCACCCATAGACTCGCGAATCTTCTGGCCCTGACGCTCTAATATAGTGTTTGCGGTACGCTCCAGTTTTTCCTTTTCACCAGAAACCACCTCGTCCTCATCATCGTCCACAACTAGGTCAAACTCGTCTCCACTACGCTTCTTTGCTGGCCCCATAGCGATACCACCAGCACTCACAATGGTTTCCTTCAGTGCGTGATTGAACTTCTGAACCGCCTCTTCCATAAGGGCTTCAAAAAACGGCGTATCAACCAACAATTTCTTAATTGCCTTTGCGACAGCCTCATCTATAATTTTCTGAAATTCACTCTTTTTCATTTTGGCTCTCTTTCTTTATTTTAAGTCAAGAATTTTGTGGATTTTGCGATTGATCATATCAGACTTTGTAATTGTCGGTATGTTCTGAAACAGCATCTGACTTTCGCGCAACATAAAGGCATTTGTGGTAGATGGATTGTGAACAATATCAAAACAGATAAGCCCCAACTCTTCAACCATCAGCCCCTCGTTTGTTTCGCGAACCTCACCAATGGCGCGACTACTAATACCCACCTTGACACCAGACTCAATCAAACTCTGCAACATGGCACCGAGCGGCATTTTAGTTAAAACTTTAATTTTTCCGTATACTTGATTTCCATCCCACCAAGTACTCTCAACTATATGTGAAATACGCTCCAAACTAATCTCTTCACGAAGCGCTGGATGATCTAACTCTCCAACCGCCCTGCCATCTTTGATTAACTTATTATAAATATTCATCTCGCGCTCAAGTAACTGGCGAGGATAGATGCGACCATTACCATTTTTCATATCAGCGGCTTGTATGATGCCGACCAAGTACAAATTACCATCCTGAACCTTTGACTCCATTAAATAATTTTTACTTTTATCAATATCTAACTCATAATATTCTCTAAGAAGAAACTTCTGACTCATTATTTATCTCCGCTCATTTTCACATTAATTCCATCATCGCTAAATACCATAGCGACACAATACGAAAGAATCGATGTGACAAATCCCTCCTTAATTATTGGCAAAACACTATTTGTTTCTAAAATACCATTAAAAATCAAGAAAGTAAGGAAAAACATCCACCCAACGTGAAAACCGAGACACATGGGGCAGTGAAACAGGTAATACTTCGGCCTTACTCTCTCAAATATTTTCCCATATACAAGAATTATCGTCGCGCCAACTGTGGCGACTCTCCACCAAATGTCCCAATCGAACACAAATCACCAACCTAGTCAATGCCCCTTGCAGCAACGTGCAACGGGGCGTAACATAAATTTACATGTCCACGGAGAAGGAGAAAACGCAGGGGAATCTATAAGCATATTACAACTTTTCTAAAATAACACCAGCCAACACCACAACATCACCAGTAAACAAAATACGAACATGTGTCGTTGTAGAAACACCATAATCATTAGCAAATGTATCCGTAAAATACAACACGTTTCCACGTGTATATTTTAAGAAGGTGCCAGTACCGTTAACAAGATCGTACTCAGAAGCAGGAACCAACATATCCGTAACAACTTCTGAGGCTGTCACATCAATAGGGAGTTCCCAAACAGACCCGTCACCAGAAACCTGCACATAAACATCGCCTTCAGCCGGGGGACCGCCAGTCATATCAGACAGACGTAAAACCTTAACCAGATACGTATCACTTGGAACCATACCGGGAATCTCAAGTTCAACAACTCCATAATAACTACCAATTAAACCATCAAACCAAATGCGCTTGTTTTCACTTGCCATACCAATTGTAATAGTAATTGTGTCAATAGCATTCTTTGCAATATCCGCAACCGCAGAGAGGTCAATATAAAACTCTTGAACAAATGCAGCGTTTGTAATATCAATTATAGTCGTATAATCATTAGCACCTTGAGAAATTGTAACAGTCGCAGCACCAACCTCGTTAACATCTGACTTCGCCCAGAAATATACACGATCAACGCCGGACAAATCAACAGGAGTCAGCGAAATGTCATGAGTAAGAACATAGTCAGCGGCATCATCGTGGCTCTTAACAATTCCGAGACACGTAGCACCAGCCTTACTAGACGTTACATCACTTGTATACTTGCAAATATACTGACGCTCTAGTTTAATCTCATTAATAGTCGTCACTTCAACTGGAAGATTTGTATTCAGCACAAACCGATAATATTTGTAGGCAGCAGCATTGGCAAAGGTTGACACGTTCCAGTTCGCATTCACTGGGGCAAACGCTGCAACCAACTGAGTCCAGGCAACATTGTTATTTGAACCCTGAATCTTATAAGTAGACGTGTGGCCAGCACCAGACATAAAGAATGAAATCTGATTAAGCACCGTAGCGGTATCAAGCGTTAATGTAAACCAAGAATTTGCAGCAGCACCATTGACATCAACAGCAGCCACAACGGTCAAGCCATCATGAATCAACGCACCATCAAAAGAGGTCAAACCGCTATACGTGAAAAACTTACCGGTATATTCGGCCTTAAATTCGGTACATGTCTCAGTTTCAACGGCAACATCAGTATCAAGTTCAAGAATATAATACTTATAAGCGGTATCGTTAACAAACTCAAACGCATTCCAACCAGCCAAAACTGGGGCGAATGCGGCACCAAGAGTATCAAACGTAATCATATCAGCACTGGCCTTCACAGTAAATGTAGATGTATAACCTGCACCGCTCATATACAGCGAAATCTTGTTAATTTTTTGTGCCGCAGACATCTTAAACCCAACATAAGCGCCAGCAGGCATACCATTTGTATCAAATGCCGTATTAACAAAATTGCCATCATTCATCTTTGATAAGTCAAAAACATCAATACCATCAATTAAGAAACACTGGTCAGTTTCAAAGACCTTCATCTCAGTACAAGTGGTAATTTCAGCAGCCAGCGTGCGACCAGTCAAAACCAAACGATAATACTTATATGCGGTATTATTAATAAAATCAAAATTATTATATCCGGCCAACGCAGGAATATAATTTGAACCAAGCGTAACCCACTGAGTCCTGTTTGTAGAAGCCTCAACTTTGTAAACGCCTGTATTTCCAGCGCCACTCATAAACATGGCCACGCGGTTCAAAGTCTTGGCAGTTGTAAACTGTAGTCTAATATGTGCACCAAGCGAGGCACCATTAGACGAAAACGCAGTAACTACAGTAAGCCCATCATAAAGCAACGTGTTGGTGAATATTGGAAATCCCATATTTACAACACTGCTTGAACCAAGTGCTGTTTCAACATAACCAGCACCGGTAATATTCAGCGCATAAGAGCCATCTGCGCCTAAAACGATCTCTTCATAAGCCGTCGCGCCGCCTTCGGTAAAATCAGTATGTACAGACAGTGTACCAAGAGGTGCAGCGACTGCGCGCTTAATGAAAAAATTGCCATTATGGGCATAATCCCCATCTCCGGGAGCGCCAACATCTGTAAGGCCGTGTTCATAGTCTGCGTCAAACCCAGCAGCACTCTCTGCCGCCACTCCAGTTGGGTCCGGGAAAAAACCATTCGCAGAATAAGTATCGGTTTCGCGAAGAGTACGAAACAACCCACTGCGAACAGATGCAAATAAATTTTTAGTTTCCATAATACTCAAAGCCATCTAATTTTCTCCAACTTATCCATTAAAGGAATTATTGCTTCAAACAACAACATTAATTACAAAAAATTTCTAATTTCTTTTTCTCAACAATTTTTTTCATTAAATCTTGTAAAATTTTACGATCTTTATTCTCCAAATACAATTGCGACTTCTTCCCGGCCAATGACGACAACTGTTTCATAAAATAATCAGGCTCGGCAATAGCAATCTTCCTAAGTGGCATTTCTTCACTACTTAATTTCTGGCCCCTCATTTTATCAAAAGTCGCCTCTCCACGCACATCTAATTTATACTTTTCATTCGCACTTTTCATTTTCTGCACAAGTAAAGAATATAAAAACTCCAATTTTTGTCTACCGATAACAATACTTAATTTTTCCAAATCAGAAAAGTTTGTGAACTTTATATTGCTTTCAAATGTTTTATATCTGTTTACTATAAACTTTAACTCTTCGGTGCGTGTTTTTAATAACTCTTTGCCTTTTTGTGGGTTTGAAACAATCTCACGAACAGTATTTTGTGCATCTTTAATAACCTTTTCAAACATTATACTGAATTCAGTAAGCCCAGTGTCATCAGACACCCTTTTTGCTGCTGGATCGTGTGCAAAGTTAATAACACTGTTAAAAATTGCCTCTAACTGAGTGCTGGCAAACTTAAACTTTCCAAATGCATTTAATGTATAAAAAATTTTATAAAGTTTTGACAGAATCTCTTCGCTAAGTTGTAATTTAACATTATTTTTTTTGTTCATTTGAAGTTTATCGGCAAGACTTTGCTCCACTAATAAAATTGTTCTCTCTTGTTTTGGGGCAATCTCCCCTCTATCGCCTTCTTGGTGAGTTTCCCTGATCTGATAAGCAGAAAACTCTCCTTTTGTGCTTTCGTCTATTCCATAAACGCAACACGGCATTAAAACATGGTTTAGTTCATTTACCTGCACTGCCAATAAACTTGCAAGCCCGGTCCCTGACTCTGACCCGCCCAAACCAGTTCTAATATATTCACCCTCAGTAAAGTAATCGATCAAATATTGAGCATTTAGCAAAAATAATCTAATGTTATAATATTCAACCATTGCCGCTACAAGTTCTCTGTCAACAAATGAAAACCCGTCAAACTTTTGCGGCAATTCAATCAAAAGATATCTTGCTCCATCAACCTTCATTGACAGCGTATCAACATCTGCATAATCATTTCTAAAAAACTCTTTTAAATCCATCGGATTAACAAACATTCCGATATCTTCCGGCTTAAACTGATCTCTTTTTTGGTGATTTAACAAGAACCTATAAATTTGTGGTATTGTTACCTCTCCTTCTGGGAAACTAACAACACCGGTAAATAAATATTGTGTTAAAAATTTTGACATTTGAGTGTATAAAACATTATTCTCTAGATCTTCATCCTCTAATAATCTTGTAATGGACTTTTTCAAACCATCAAACCAAACCTGATAAGACTTGAAGAACGCTAAAATAAATTGCTTTTTGTATTCCTCAATATTACCCTCATATACATATCCCTCATTAATAGAAATAGGAGGATTTCCACGCATAGAATCTGGTTTAAGAATTGTAAAGTGAACTCCACGTCCACCGCGTGTAGCAAAACAATAAAAAGGCTTTCCGAGCATTGGTCCAAACTGCTTAAGAATTGGATAATCCTTAATCATCAAATTAGCACCAACGTTTCCCATTAAATCATATTGAGTTTTTAATCTTCCTACAAAACGCTCTACGCCAGCAACAACAAACTTAGAGATTGTATTAAATGCAACTGAAGAATTTTGCATCCTAATTTGTAGATTTGAAAACCCTGCCTCAATTCGCTGTTTCATTTCTGTTATTATTGCATCTTTATCACCTAACTCAAGCAACTCATATGTTTCTTCTTCATCAATTTTACCCTCCCTACCAACTGGTATTTTTTTAGATTGTTGCGGGGGTAAATTTTGTACCGATGGTGCAACGGGCTGATTTGGCGGTGTACCTAACCCACTTTTGTTGCGACCTGGAACTCCTTTGTCTGGAGTCTTATCAAGTTCTATTTCCTCAGAATCCTCTGGGCCTAGTTGTTCATTTACAAATAAAAGAATTTTTTCATAGTCTCTCATTTATTACACCTACTCAAAGAAATATGTTCCCATAGATGGTGCAGTCAATGAATTTGTTTTGTTTGTCAAATAATTTGGCCCCCTATTATACATCTGGTCTTCTACTTCCCTGGCCTCCTCTGGATCTGTTTCATTGTCGCGACGACCAACCATATTCATAAGCCTGTTTTTAATATCTTTAATTGAAATTTCTGCGTCAACAGCCTCTTCTTGTATAAAATCATAAATTGCCTCAAATAACTGATCTAAAGAACCCTCGCTTTCCTCTCTTGGCACAAGATATGGCGTCTCAAACGAACCATATAATTCTCCAGACTGAACATTGGACGGGTTTATAAGGCCATTTTTGGTCAAATAATCAAAAAACTTTACCTGCCGCTCTGTACAAAATTTGTTACTAAAGTCTTTCGGAATCGTAACTATTCTCGTTTCATACGGAAACACAAAAATATAAAAATCAACTCGCTCATCAATTAATATATTTCCATCAACTGTCTTCTTCATATTCATTGTAATTTTCTTTTTGGGTTTTTGTGTAACAGTAACATTAATGTTTTCCGACAATCTTGCTTCAACTAATTTATAAGTTTCAAACGACCAAAAGTTTGACATTTATGCGCCCCTCTTCTTTTTAAGGTCTTCTACTAAATCTTGAACCTTTAATACCAACCCAAAGTCATTTTCCGTGAACTCTCTTTTGTTAAACTCTTGAAGTTTATGGTAAATTTTAATAATACCAGACTTCATTTCTACATCACAGACCTCACATTCAGAGCACACCGAATGTTCAAGAAGAACCTCTTTCATATGTTTTAGTTGATCAAACAAATACATGTAAAATCCAGGATTTTCACTTTCATATAACGAAATAATATGTTGCTGATTTTCCAAAAGCGTAGAAGGCGCATTTTTTACCTTTTTCTCAACCTTAACCTCTTCCTTCTTTTCTAAATCCACCAAAATCTTCTTCTCTAAAACAATCGATTCTGCCAAACTATCACCAGCAAGATATTGATAAATATTAGCAAATAATTTATAGTTTTCAATTTGTTCATTTAAACAATTTTTACCAAACAAAAATAACATCTTATTAAGAAGCCTAGTTTGCTCTTGAAAAATCTTTTCCTTGTCTAATTGTTTGTAAAGTTCTTTGCTTTGGCGAAGAACCGTAATCCTCTCATCGGTAGTCAAATCAAACTCTTTGACGTTTAATATCTGTTCAAAAATCTGGCGCTCCTTGCCAAGCACAACATTCTTTTGAAAATATTCCTGCATCACATTCAGTGCAACTTTTGCAGAGACATTTCCTTCCGCTAAGGTTTTAACATATTTGCGCACCAAAACATCATATACAAAATATGTGTTTCTCTTTTTATTATATTCACTCATTGGTCACCTCCAAGAATCTCATCAATACGACCAACCATGTCCAATGCATTCTGAACACTTTCAGAAATTACGACACTCTCAGTCAATGATCTTCTTTGACCTCGATTAAAAATCATAATTGGGCTTGGGTGCATTCCTCTAGCGCGCGATCCAGACGCATTTTCTCTGCGTTCGTCTTTTGCAACTGGAGAATAATCGCTATGCGCGTTAGGTGTTCTATGTGCCGCACCACGCGCCCTTGCAGAACTACCCGGCATAGCCAATAAAGCCTCGCTGCCAGCCTCTGGCGACTCTCCACCACCTTCCATTGCGCCTTGATCCATAATGTCACCACCTAGATCAAGACCGCCCATATCGCCACCACCCAAATCCATATCGCCACCCATACCACCAAGACCACCCATATCGCCACCCAAACCACCCATTCCACCCATATCGGCAGTCCCAGCAGCCTCGATCTTCGCGAGAGAAGCGGTAAACTTAGCATCTCCGTAAAGTTTATATCTATTTTCTCTAATCTCTTCATCGGTGAACCCAAAGAATTTCTTATCTGTGAAGTCTTTGTTCAAATGACCCTTTGCAGTAGCCACAACATTTAGTTTAGTCTGCCAAAACTCTAGTTCTTGCAATTCCCAAATTTTTGAAGGGATGTTTAACATCAATTTAAAGTTAACCAAATCTTCACCACGATATCCCAGAATCAACAAGTGAATTTGTGCAATCTTCTCAAGAGAATCAACAATATGAGACTGCAAACGACCCACAGTGGCCGCAAAACGAACATCTTTCTGGGATAAACTATCTTTGTCTTCCGCTCCTTCTTTATCCTCTAAATAAGATGAAGGCACACCAAGCGCAGTAAACAACTTATTACGCAGATATTTAATATCGTCAATTACGCCAACATACTGTCCACCGGGCAAGGTTTCAATTCTTGTTGCTGATTCTTTGCCCTGAACCGGAATGAACACATCATCCTCAATACTCATTCCATTATAGCGAAGATGACTATCTCCAGATTCACTATTCATTACCATATTGCGCTTAAACGCGGTCTGCGCATTCTGCATCATTACAGGAATAGCCTCTGGTGGCAATCCAGTAACATCCACATAAATAGCCCTACGCTCTGGGGCGCGCACAATACGATAACTCATCATCACGTCTTCTTGCATCGTCAGTTGCCTAAAAATACGACGAGATGATTCTAATACAGATACACCATATGGAAAGTTGCGCTCATTTCCAGACAAACGATAATGAATAATCTGAAAGTTCTCAAAGTCATAATACTGGTTTGAGCCTTCCCAACGAAACTTAACGTAATCAGGGTTCGATGGATCCAACCCCTCTAAGCGTTTAATCTCTTTTTCAGGCAACCCTAAAACCCAAGTAACGCCTAACTGCTGATGTAGGTGTAAATACTGGTAATAATCTCCATATTTATACGTTTGGCGCACCCACCCCCACAAATTATTTTTAATATTCAAAACATTATAAAATAAATTATGAAGCACTTCTTTAATATGTGTGTCAGAACTCTCTATCTTTAACACATCTTGTAGGTGAGTGCTTGTGGTTGATTCGTCCGCATAAATATCTAACGCCTTACTAATTTCAGGCATTGTTTCCATTTGATCATATTCCATGTAACGCAAGATACGGCTTCTGTCATTTAGTGTCTCAAGTGTTAAATTATCAAAAATTCTATATTCGTTCTTTTGAAAGTCTGTTAAACCTTGAAAGTTCCACGGAGTAATTTGAAAATTAAACCGATTAAAATAGCGTCTTTTAATTTTTTGTACACTGTTGGTATTTTTGCGCACAAGCGGCCCAGAAAAGATTCTGGTTAGCCGTTTTATAAGAGAAAAATCAAGATTTTCAGCCATATATACACCTACTCAAAGAGTAAAATTCCTATGGTTAATTATGATTTTTTTAATTTTTTCACTTTAAGTAACGCTTCTTTTGAATCAGACTCATACTAAAATCATCTAAACTGTAATAGTTCTTGTTTCTATGATAATCTTTGTTCACCAAATCTCTATCGGTGCTAAATGTTGCGTTTGACACACACATAAACTTCATTAAATCAATATACCCGTCTGTTTTTGCCTCGCCCCTATCCAACACGGTTTCAAAAATCCAACACCCAAATGAAGTCGCCATGACCGCATCATCATTGTTCTTTCCTGATGCTTTGGCCTTGCGCGATTCTGTCCAAATAAACGTCTTAAGTTCGCGCAGCAGTCTAGAAGACTTAATGACTATTCTGGATTGCCGGATTGTCTCCTCTAATTTGTCGATGATTATATCTCTTGATTTTTCGGCGGTATAAATACCCATTGTAAAGTCGCCATCTCGCGAATAGTCTTTAAACGGGTCATATTTTTCAAAATTCTCCCATTTTTTCCTTGAATAAAATATGTGCTTATATTTTGCCTTCTTTAATATATTGAGCACAGCCGTTCCATAACTGTTACTCTCAACAGCGGTTAGTGGATCCCCATATAAATGGCAAATTTCTAAAAGTTCATCACCAAACTCATCTGTTGGAATTTTTGCTTTAAACTCGGCAACCTGCTCTAACTTATTTCCCAGTTTCCAAACCTCAGCAACAGAATAGTCTGCGCCATCTCCCTTACACACATCAACGGTAATCAGATATTGACGATTTGACTGAAACTTTTCCCAAATCCACAAACAGTTTTCATAACCAACAGTAGACGCTGGCATCTCTGTGCCTTTGGTAATCTCTTTTAGTATTGCCGCAGGTATAACTGTGCGCCCACTCGCCAAAAATGAGCACCGATATTCTTGGTCAAACTTTTCGGGTGTTATTAACGCCTTGCGCGCATCCTTTTCCCACTGCTCGTCTCTCTCTGGGTGCAAATCCCACATCAGTTCACGACAATAGAAAATGCCATTTCCGTCTTGACTATTCATGAACTGTTCATGGAACCAGTCACCCTCTCCGTTTGGCGAAGAAAGCGCGATACATTTACCACCGGCAGATAATGCGGGCTGTGCCGCTGTCCAAATTTCATCCATATCATCAATGAATGCCGCCTCATCAATAATCATCAAAGAAAGTGCCTCAGAACGCACAGCATCTTTTGTTGTACCAACGCATTTAATTTCACTACCAGTTGATAGTTTAAATGTTGTTGAGTTGTTGTCTGAGATTGCGGCGTGATTACGAAACAAACGCGGCAACTGTTCGTAAGCCAGTTTTACTTTCTTTAATAGGTTTTTTGCAACATCTCGTTTGGTGGCCAAAATCAAAATTGATTGTTGTTTATAGAAAACAGACATCCATAACGAATAACATGCAACCAGTGTCGAAATACCAATCTGTCGCGATTTTACATAAAGATTATATCTGTTTTTCCTGAACTCTGATAGCAGTTCCTCTTGGAATTCAAACAAACTAAACGGAATAACGCCTTTTACTGGATGTCCAACCCTACAATATTTATTAATAAAATATGCCGGTGAAGCCTTGCACTTCGCGAACTCTTCTTTTTTTTGTTCTTTTGTTAATTTGTCTAGTGAATCATCTTTATTTATAAGAATAGCCATAAACTACCACCTAGTGGTAATTATGTTATTCAATAAAATCTTCATCTTCTACTATCTCAGGCTCAATCTCTTTTGTAATAAAACCACTCTTAAACACCCCACCATACCGGGCATTCTTAGCAATTTTTCTAAAAACAGTGTTAACTTCCTTGTCCCAAAAAATGTTTGAATACATAATTGATTTTTTAAATAGTCTAATTGCTGATTCTAAATCGTTTGAACTGTTTAGGTTATCAGCCTCGTCAACTATCAACAAATCTCCATCAACCTTTGGCATCTTGTGGACAAATTTAATCAACGTGTTGTTTCCCTTATGTAAAACACTCAAATTCCCAAACCTCAAATCTTTTTTAAAATTTGTTGACATTAGTTTAATCAACTCAAATGTCTTGTTCATTGTAAATGTACCATCAAACACAAAATACACCGTATCTTCTTTATGTGAAAAAATGTACCATAAAACATATCCACACATCAATGTGGTGAACCCACTCAAGTTTAATTTTTCAAACACAATATGCTCGTTTTTTTCTATTTGTTTTAAAATACTCTTTTGGGCATCCCATAACTGAAACTCTGTCAAGCCAAAAAATGGACTATTAATTACACAAAGATTTTCTATAAAAATCTCAGGATCAATAGTATACTCTTCCATAGTATATGGCTCTAAATTTAGTTTGGTTGTCATTTTTGAATCTTTCTTTAGTCGGCAGTGTCAATGTTGTAAATTTGCTTCGCGGTAACCCACGCATTCTTCAAAGAGGCGGCTTCTAAAGTAACATCAACCTCGCCATCTTTAGTGAGTTCAACAGACTTGCCAGAAATCTGCTTATAGTGCTTCTTTAGCACCTTAACCACATCATCAATACCATCTTCAACTTCTGCTTCAAACTTTGCAGTCTTAATTTCATCAAACCGAATCGGAGTGTGATATTTGACAATCATCTTTGTGTCAACAAAGAAAATATTGAAACCAACCATACCTTCGCGGTCTTTGTGCAAATCACCCTTGTTCAACTCGATGTCAATTTCATCATATTCTTTCTTTGCCGCATTTAAAGCAGATGCCAAATTACTCAGCACAAACAACTTCTTATTTGAATGCTTTAATTGTTCGTAGTCGCTATTTTTCTCGGCCTTATTTTCTTCTGACATTCGCGGACCTCCCAAAATTCATCTATAATTATATTTTTTTTGGTTTTTATTCCACAAACAGATAAAAACAATTCCTACAACAACCATAATTTGCCATAGAACTAAAATCTACGCCACTAAACAGAAACTCTTCTTTTCCACAAAACTTACATTTGCGCTTATCTGCGGTTTCGACCTCGGATGCAACTATTGAGCTATCTGTTTCACAAATATGCAGAATTAATGGATTTTTAGGTTTTTGGTTTTGTAGCCTATGCCACTCCTCCATAACACACAAATATTCTGCGCGTTGTTTTTCGTCCATCTCTATAAGAGACTCAAGATACATTTTTCTTTCATAGACATCAAGTAATTTTAACATTATCGACCTATAATCAACTTTGAAACATCGTCATTCTTTTCAACCAACATTACAGTGTCAACGAACTCTTTAAGTGCATCAATATGAGTAATCAAAATCACATACTCAAACCTACTTTTAACTACATTGAGGACTCTTTCAAAATCAGTAAGCCTTTTTTCGTCAAATGCTGTGGCTGGTTCATCAAGGATAAACAAATTTGACACCGGTAGGCTCGTAATAGCCGCCAGAGCCATCCGAAGAGCAATACTGATCATTGTCCTCTCAGCACCAGACGAAGTGCCTACAGACCGCTCATCGCCGCCACCATTTGTAAACGTAAGTTCAAGTGTGTCCTTCTCAGTGGCCTCAAGTTTGAGCACAATCTCTGACATCTGACTTAATATCTCATTTGACTGAGAATTAATAAGTGGAATAAACTTTTTCATAATAGAAATAGCCAAACCTGAGTTGCCAGCAAAAACCCTATGTAGAGTTCTGACCACTGTTGCGCGATACAAATCCTTTTGGAACTGTTCCTCTTTTTCAAGCAGCACCTTAAGCCTCTCGATCATAGCCGATTTTCTATCTCTTAATACTTGGCCCTCTCGTGTAATCTCGTCACGCTGCCGCTTCGCATCCTGTAACTTCTTTAAATTAAGCGTATTTTCAGAGTTCAATTTCTCATATTTTTCGCGTTGCTCAACAGTTTGGTCAAATTTCTTATTTTTGCGAACCGCCAACTTGTACTCGGTGGCAACACGAGCCACTACTTCGCTTTTTGTCTGCGAAATAATTAAGTCCTTATTATATTTCTCAAGTTTGCTTTGAAAATTCTTCCACGCAACAACTCGCAGCCCCAACACGTTAATTCTCTCTTTTGTAAAAACCAAATCCGGCCCACTCGCATCAAATTCTTCCAATTTCAGCCGCATTTCATCCAGTTCGTTCTTCTTGACTTGCGTTGTATTTTTCGATGCAACATAATATTCTGCCAACGAACACCGTCCAACCATATCATCCTGTATTTCCAGACAAGGGATTCCCTCGTCAACATTTTTTGCCTCATAACCAGAGATTGTTTTTTCAAGTTCTTTAATTGAATCACAAATCCTTCTCCTAGAATTTTCAAAATTTGACACCTCGTCTTTTAGCGACTCAATAATTTTCAACAGATCATTTAATCCGTTATATCTCTTACACCACCTTGGTTCGACCGGCACAGCACAGCACAATCCGGACTCTCTCTTTTTATCGAAATAATTCTTTGATATTGTGGACACATCAACCTTTGAAAACTCAACATTTGACATGTCACTCAGGCGTTCTTTTTCAGTTTGAACCAAGTTATCAAATTTCTGATACTCTAATACCTGCTTTTCAACCTCTTTATATATACCACGCTTACTTTCTAACTCAACATCAAACGCCTCAACCTGTTGTCGCATTTTGGTTACTTCTTCATCTAGTCCTTCCTGATATTCCGTTCTTCTCTTGGTGTCGAGATAATAGAGTTCCTTGTTCAACTTCTCAATGCGCTTGTCAAAAACACCAAGATTCAAGATTCTCTTTAAAATATCTCGCCTTGCCGCACTTTTCTCGTTTACAAACATCATACCTGAGAACTGTGACATGAATGATGTCATCAAGAAGTCATCAACATCACCTACATATGTGATAATCTCCTTGTCAGTGTTCTTCTTCTTGTCCTCAAGTTTGTTTTCCTCACCAATTGCAAAAAACTGCAACTCGCTCTTCACTGCACCGCTTTTAGACTTGTGTAGACTTCGCTCAATCCTGTATTGACGATTTCCATGCTCAAAAACTATAAACCCGTCGCTATCTTTACACCCATGGTGCATCATTTCTACGTTTTTCTGAATATCCTTGGTGATTTTGTTCCACAAGACAAAGCACATCACGTCAATAATGCTGCTCTTGCCACTAAAGTTCTCGCCAAAGATACCGATAATTGAATTTGTAGCAAAATCATCAAAACTTATTTCATTATCATGACCATATGAAAATAAATTGGACCAGCCAATTGTTTTAATTTTGAAACTAGTATTTCGCCTTAAAACATACTCTTCTTGATCCTCTTCCGAGAACAATTTCGCATTTGTGTCCAAAATATCCTTAATCAATTTATCGTCTTTAATATCCAAAACTGTTGTCAAGTGTTCGATGATCAGCGACTGCTGAACCTCTAGTTTATTTAACTCAATTGCCTTTACTGTGTCCTCAACGTCTTGTCTTTTTGCGCCAGCGCCCTTTAGAAACTGTATAGAAGAGTAATCGACACGACCCTTAATAAACTTTTTAACATCATCCTCTTGAGTCAGCGTAAAGTTTGGGTCATTTACAATTATCTTAAGGCGCGCATTTGGTAAAATGGCGAAATGGTCAAAATTATCAATAATTTCATTGTAGTCTTGAATCTGTATTGTCTGGAATGGTTTCGGATTGGCGAACAATACCTTGTCAACCGTAAAACTCTTTTTGTCATTAATTTTCCACAATAAATAACCCTTATTAACTGATTCGTCATGCGAACACTGCATAGTTGAGCCACAATACCATGCGCGCCCAGCCGTATCAACATGCTGCTGTAGGTGTATGTGGCCAAGCATCAAATAGTCGAATCGCTCAAACTTTTCTAGATCAACCTCACCGTCCATATGATAATTTGAATCAGTTTTAACATGACCCACAGTGCCGTGGTACATGCCAATATTAATGTAATCGTTTCCACGAGCAAACTGCAACTTATCCCACGTATCCTGATGTTCAAAAATAGACAGGGCATGAAACGCAAACTTGTCAATATAATGAGTCGTTGTCTTATCTAGAATAATCAGGCGATCATTTGCCATAACCTCAACAATAGGCTTCAGCGCAATCATTCTACCAGGATTATGAACCAACCCGTCGTGATTTCCTGGAACAATAATTACCGGAACATTGTGACTCAACAACATTGAGAAAAACTCGACAACCATTGAGATAAGCTCTGGAGAAATTGAAGTCTTATTATCGACCACATCACCAACATGAACGATAATATCTGGTTTGTTTTCAATTAAAGACTTATTTATCTCACTGAAAACCTTCTTCATTTCGTCATGATGATGCAGGTTCTTAATATGAGTATCAGCAAAGTGCGCAATGGTCTTCATTTGAGTTTCGCCCTCACATAATTTGATAAAACATTATCATTTTTTACAAAACTACGCTTACAAATCTCTACTTGCCAGTCTTCCATTTCGTCAATATCTTTTTTGAAGATGTTGTCAACGATCTGTGCGTTTACGCCCATTCCAAGCAAGTTGTCAAATATTTGATACGCCTTTTCTTCTGCATCTACATCCAAGAACACACTTACCTGAGTTTCGCCAACTATACACTTCTCTATAAATGAGGTGTATCTCCGGAAGTCTGAACCCAGAATCGGCATTGTCTCAGTAATGTCAAAACGCATAGCATCGTAGGCATTTTCAATAAGATATATCGGCTTATTAAAGTTTAACCAAAACTCATTAAATATTTCATATGGCGCATTTGGTTTAAAGAACTTGTAGTCGCCAGAGAACTTTCTCTTAGAGAAATAGGTTACTTCCCCATCTGCCCCGAATGACGGCAACAACAGCGTGTTTCGCTCAAGTGCCGACACCCTAATAGACCACAAAAGCGCCTTATCGCGGGTAATTTTTTTCTTTTCCAAATATTCGTGAACAGCATCGCACTGTTTATCCCACTCCAAATAAAGAAACCGATTCCACTTTTTCCAATCTGTAAAATACCATTTCTGCTCAACCTCTTTATGTTCATCTCCAACAACTCCGCGATATGGCTCAACAGAGTTCCACTCTTTTATCAGGTGTTTGGCGTACTTAAGGATAAGGAAGCGAAT
>DITM01000064.1 GCA_002422845.1 Candidatus Paracaedibacteraceae bacterium UBA6184 | reverse complement strand
TTGTCACGTGATTTTCAGGGGATGCCTCGGTGCGTTTAACTTAAAAAAGTAAACCACTTTAATAACCGTGAGTCTTCGCGCCTTGAATTAATATTCTTCGGCACGCTGATTCACTAAAAAGGAACCAAACACCACTTACACACGAAATCATTTCAAATTCATTTTCAAACCTTACCCCTCCTGAGCCCGAAATGGGTCAAAAATCCCCCTCATATCTCCCACGCCCGTATTGGGTTCAAAACACTCTCTCCTCGTATTCTTAATAATACGTCTCACAACACATCGGATCTAATCCAATGTGTTTCAAAACATTCTTCCCTCAGATTCACTCATGTTTCTTTATGCATGTCTCACATCTAATCTAATGTATCAGATGCAACTGCACGGATTGAGAAAATGCTAAAAATATGTTATAAACAGTCGTCACATGGAGGCTTTATGACTGTTATTACGCGATTTGCACCCAGTCCTACTGGGTATTTACACATTGGTGGAGCACGCACAGCATTATTTAATTGGCTGTTTGCTCGCCATTATGGTGGAAAATTTCTATTGCGGATTGAAGATACGGATCGGGCAAGATCTACGGACGATGCCATTCAAGCAATTTTCAAAGGATTGCAATGGTTGGGTCTGGATTGGGACGATGAACCTACGTTTCAATTTTCCCGTGCGTCTCGTCATGTAGAGGTGGCAGAGGCCATGGTTAAAGCAGGCAATGCATATTACTGTTATTCCAGCCCTGAAGAACTTGAACAGATGAAGCAATTGGCAGTTGCTGAAGGCAAAGCTCCGATTTATGATGGTCGTTGGCGTGACCGCGATCCTGCTGATGCACCAAAAGGTGTAAAGCCAGTGATTCGTATTAAAATGCCACGTGACGGTGAGGCTGTAATTCATGATACGGTTCAGGGGCAGGTGACGGTTCAGAATGCTCAGTTAGATGATATGATTCTGATTCGCAGTGACGGAACACCCACGTATATGTTAGCGGTTGTGGTCGATGATCATGACATGGGCATCACGCACATTATTCGGGGTGATGATCATCTTACAAATGCATTCCGTCAAAAACAAATTTATGAGGCTATGAATTGGCATGCGCCAAGTTTCAGCCACATTCCATTGATCCATGGTCAAGATGGAGCAAAGCTATCCAAACGTCATGGAGCGTTAGGAGTTGATGCTTACGAGGCTATGGGGTTTTTACCTGAAGCCATGCGAAATTATCTTGTGCGTCTTAGTTGGGCACATGGTGATGATGAGATTTTCTCAACTCAACGAGCCATTGAATGGTTTGATGGATCCAGTATCGGGAAATCTGCTGCGCGCTTTGATATGGTTAAACTGACCAGTGTTAATAGTCACTATATTCAAGGTTCCAGCAATCAACGTTTAGTTGATGAGTTAACCTCACATCATCCGGATCTAACCTTTGTCCAGAAAGAACGCATACTGTTAGGTATGAATGGATTAAAGCAACGGGCGAAAACATTAGTAGAGTTGTGGGAATCAGCTCAACTCTATGTTTGGGATACCCCTACGGATTATACCGAAAAGGCAAAGCCATTCTTGGCGAACAAACCTTTGTTAGGTCAGATTTGGGAAAGCCTGTCCAAGGTTTCTGACTGGCAAGAACCTTCTTTACATGAATGGGCAAAAGCATTTGCGGAAACTCATTCTATGAAATTGGGAGATGTCGCACAACCGATTCGAGCCGCACTTACGGGGTCAACAGTATCCCCAAGTGTCTTTGAAGTTGCTGCCATTATTGGCCGCGAATTAACCGAAAAACGATTTCAACACGCATTACAATTATCGGATTAAAAGGAGTATTAAATGTCCGCAGAACAAACATTAATGAATATGCAATTAGATGTAAACGCTCAGTTTATCAAAGACTTATCGTTTGAAAACCCACAGATTTTAAAAATGTTACAATCTGGAGAGCAGTTGCCCGAAATTGATATTAAAATTAACGTAACCCATAATTCTTTAGACACGCCAGATACGCATGAAGTATGTCTAATTGTTCATGCTAAGGGTGCTAAGAATGGCACCGAAGTCTTTGTTTTAGAGCTAAACTATGCAGGTATCTTTACCATTAAAAATATTGATGAGGCGTTATTGCACCCCATCTTGATGATTGAATGTCCACGCATTTTGTTCCCTTATGTTCGTAACATTATTTCCGAGGTCACACGTGATGGTGGATATCCTCCATTGTTGTTAAAGCCTGTGGATTTCGCAGACTTGTACCGCATGCGTTTGGAACAAATGGCGGCAGAGCCAAAGGGCAACGCCTAGTTTTTTCGAACAAAAAGGGTCTCGTTATTGAGACCCTTTTATAATTTAGAGGGGATTAAGACTCTCGTTTCAAGACCGGGCGTCACCACTTCCGCACTTTTTTCTGGGATAGATATCGAGAATATGGTGCAAAGGCGCCAATATTTTTTTTAACATTGTATTTTTCCTTTTGAACATCAGTCAAGAATATAAAGTATGTATATTAGCAAACTATTAATGGGAAAGACTTCTCTCAATACCCAGCAAACAACGCACCTTTAAAGCCGGAAAGAGCTTCGTGGGATAGCTGTGCGCCCTTTACAAGGTTCAATTGTTTTGCTCGACCGCCCATTAATTCAATGACGTACATTGTTTTCTTTGGAGGTGTAATAAGATCTCTGCGATGGGGATGAGCTTGCACCAGTTCTAAGACCTGTCCCTGAGGATCAATAAATAAAATGTCTAAATGTTGAAAGACATCTTTCATCCAAAAATTCGGTTTTTTAGGCTCAGTAAGAAAATATAGTAAACCTTCGTTAGGGCAAACCTCTTCAACAAGTTGAAAGCCACGGTTTTTATCAGATTTATCGCGAAGGACTCGTAGACACAAATGCTGGTCTTTAATCTCAAGGCATACTTTTTCACTGGGCATGCGCATTAAAGCAAAGCCTAAACACAGCATGATAATGACGGACAGTTTATTTTTGGTGGCGAGCTTCAATAGACGTATACTCCTTGTTTTGTTTTGCGGCCAAAGGTTCCTTGTTGAACATAGTGTTTAAGCAAGGGTGAGGGAGTATATCCCTCATTTGGAAATGCAGTGTGCAACGTTTCCATAATAGCAAGACAAGTATCTAAGCCAATAAAATCGGCTAATTTCAGCGGCCCCATTGGAAATGCAGTCCCTTTTTCCAGGGCGATATCGATATCTTCTTTAGAGGCCAAGCCTTCGTCTAATGCCTTAAACGCTTGATTGATCATTGGAATAAGTAATCTGTTCACAATAAATCCAGGGCGATCAGTAGAGATCACTGCAGTCTTTTTAATCGTAGTGATTAAAGATTGCGCGGTGGCTAGAGTATGCTCATTGGTAAGGGCGCCGGGGATAATTTCGACTAAATCCATCTTAAGTACAGGATTCATAAAATGAATACCGATAAACCGTTCGGGATTCGCAACTGTTTTTGCTAATTCAGATATTGGAAATGAAGAGGTGTTTGTTGCAATGAGTGTATCGGATCGTACAATTTTAGTTAGCTTATCATAGAGCGAATGTTTCAATTGTACATTTTCTGGAATGGCCTCTATCACAATGTCAGCGTTTGCTAAAATGTTTAAATCTGAATGAAAGGATACAGCATCAATTGATATAGACAGCTTTGAAAGGTGAGCCGTGACTTTGTCTTTTGCTGAATCTAACGCATGTTGCAGGGCATCGACCAGCGTTACGGGATATCCATGCAATGCAAAAGCAGCAGCGATTCCTGCTCCCATTTGACCTGCGCCGATAACGCCAATGTGTTGTAGTAAGTTGTTCATGTGCTTGTTCTTATTTTTTTATCACAAACAATAAAGGGCAGACTATTGATCTGCCCCTTCGTATACATTAATTAATTTTTACGATCGCCCAAAAATCTTAGTAGATGGATAAACAAATTAATAAAATCCATGTATAAATTTAATGCGCCGATAATCGCAATCTTTTCAGTTTGATCACTTTGCCAGGCATCGGAATACATTTCTTTTAATCGTTGATTGTCATAGGCGGTTAGACCTGCAAACACACCCACTGCGATGAAAGAAATCAACCAGCTTAACTGTGTGCTTTGCATAAACATGTTAACAACAGAAGCAATAACGATACCGATTAATCCCATAAACAAAAAGCTACCAATAGGGCCAAGATCTCGTTTTGTGGTGTATCCGTATAGGCTAGCTGCAGCAAACATCGATGCAGTAATAAAGAATACTCGCATGATACTTTCAGATGTATAGATCACAAAAATAGATGATAGAGATAATCCGATTAATGCCGCAAATACCCAGAACAATGTTTGAGCCGTTGTTACGCTCATTTGTTGTAATCTAGCACCCAAAAAGAATGAAATTCCAATAGGAGCTAAAAGTACAACATACATTAATGGCGTGCCATAAATTGCCTGTAACAATTCAGGGCTATTGGATACGCCATAGGAAATTAATCCGGTGAACACTAATGCTGCTGCCATGTAATTGTATACACGCAACATAAAGGCTCTTAATCCTTCTCGATATTGAGCCGTTTTGGCAGTTGACTGTGTAAATATTTCACTACGTGCCATTTTCTTCTCCATAATTATTACATAAAAATGTTATCACAAAGAAATTGACATCACAAGGTTAATAGGAAAGCGAAGACTTTTACATTGACAAATGGCGCGGAATTCCCCACATTGTCATTCCATGGAGTTATAGATGACACGTCAACGAATTGCCAAATTTTTAGCTGCAGCAGGTATTTGTTCTCGCCGACAGGGAGAAGAGTTTATTGCTGCGGGTCGTATTAAGTTAAATGATCAAATTGTCACCACACCCGCAACGTTTGTTGAGGATACAGATGTTGTAAGTTGTGATAACCGCACGGTTAAACTGACGGGGGTTCGAAAGGTTTGGGCATTTTATAAGCCAGCGGAATGTATTACGTCTCGTATTGATCCAGAAGGTCGCAAGACAATTTATGACATATTACCGCCGTCGTTTGAAAATATCAGATATGTTGGGCGGCTGGATTATCTGTCTGAAGGGCTATTGTTGCTAACGAATGATGGGGCTTTAGTCCGTCATTTAGAGCTTCCGATTCATCGCATTCCGCGGGTATATTATGTGCGCGTTTACGGCAATGTGAACCCAGATCTTGTAACTGTATTAGCCAATGGCATGACGATTGATGGAATTCAATACCAAGGCATACACGCAGAAATAGACGCGTCAGAAGGGCGCAATACGTGGTTAAAGCTGACCTTGTTGGAAGGTAAGAATCGTGAGATCCGAAATATCATGACGTATTTAGGGTATAAGGTGAACCGATTGGTTCGTATTGGATATGGACCTTTTTCATTGGATGACTTAATACAAGGCGAAGTTAAAGAGCTTTCAATTGATGTTCTTGATCAATATTTACAGAAGTCGCAAGGATAATCATGCGGATTATTCGGGGTGAATTTGTGGGTAAATCGCTGATCGCACCTGCATCAATCTTAACGCGCCCGACATCAGATAAAGTACGACAGGCTATCTTTAATGTTATTGAACACCATGCGGATATGCAGGATTTAAGAGGTTCAACCGTTTTAGATGTATTTGCAGGCACGGGGGGGCTTGGATTAGAAGCACTTTCTCGTGGTGCTAAGCATGCAACATTTGTGGATAATCAACGGGCAGCTGTTCGAAATTTGCAGACACTGATTCACCAATGGAATATAGAAGATAGAACAACAGTACATGCTCAGGATATTCTGACATTGACCGCAACTACATATCTGATGGACTTTATATTCTGCGACCCACCTTATGGAAAAGACTTGGTGAATTTGGCCATTACTCATTTACACAAGCGCGGGTGGGTAGGGATGAATACGACAATTATCGCTGAAATGCAAAAGCAGGATGATTTGCAATTAGAGTTTACCGTTGATGTATTGCAAGAAAAAAAATATGGCGATACAAAGGTAATTTTTTTCAAGGTTGAAACTTAAATTAGAATTGATAACCAAGTCCGATAGTTGCAGAAAAATCGTGCAATCCTAATTTAAATAATACACGATCTGCCCACCAGATGGCTTTGAAAGATACATACATATTATCACTTATCGCTGTTCTGTAGCCGGCAGTAAGCCCCCAGAAATATGTAGACCCTATAAGAATCTGAGAGTCTTGAGTAAGGTTGTACCCAAACATCAGATCAAACATAGGAAAAAAAACGGGATATACTTCTGTGTTTCCTCCAAAAAGTGTCAAATGCATGGTTTTAAAACTGTCTGGAATACAGACATTAAACAGAATATTACCACCTAGATAGAACTGTGCATTGCTTCCAAATGTTTGTCCGTATTCGAATCCTGCTTCAAAGCTTGGTCCGATTCTTTTTTCATCTTGTGGTAGTACTTTCTGCAAGACAGAAAAAATACCGGCATTAAAATTAAAGGGGCTGTACCAGATAAC
>DITM01000018.1 GCA_002422845.1 Candidatus Paracaedibacteraceae bacterium UBA6184 | reverse complement strand
TTGTCACGTGATTTTCAGGGGATGCCTCGGTGCTTTTTTAATTAATTAACCAACTAAATAAAAAAGGAACACACACTACTCACAAAAGAAACCATCTCAATTTCATTTTCAAACCTTACCCCTCCTGCGCCGAAGGTGGGTCAAAATTCCCCCTCTTGTTTCTTAATAACTTGTCTCACATCCAATCTATTGGAACCTCTCAGTCCTTCTTTTGCAAACACTCAAAAACATATCTATAGCTTTACCATTTGTAAAAACGCACGCTCCATCTGATCTGCCGACCATAGATGGGGCTGCTTCACCAAAATCTCTAATTCATCCAACCTGACAATTGCTTTCAACAATCCACCAACGCTCCATTTTGATAGATTGTGGATCAATTGTGGGCGTCGATTATATGGGATCATCGGCATTGCTTGATTGACTACAGTTTGAGCAGAAACACCTTGGTCCATTTTCATTTTCAGGGAAACCAGATCCCACAATTGCTTTGCAATAATACGCACCAATGGAATGCTTTCTTTTTCAAAAATAGCCTGTGCTTTTTGAAATGTGCCAATCATCGCTTTTGGGTTTTTGCTTACAACCGCCTCTGCAATCTTGAATATTTCAATGGGCTGGTTTGGAATTAAAGCCTTCTCAACCTCGTCAACGGTGACGGATGTTCCAGCCGGATAAAGCTGCAACAACAGATTGATCTGCTGCCGCACGCTGAAAAATGTTGTCAGATAGTTTAGGACAGTTTCCACCACCCCAGGTTCCAGCTGTCTGTCTTTTAATGTGTATCTAGCATAGGCAGATAAAAATTGCTGGTCATCTCCGTATATGCCAATGGCCTGATATGCCGGATGTGTGTTCATATGGGTCACAACTTTACTGCTAGACCGTAAGTTTTTTCCAACCATGACTAATGGTACAAAGGGTTCATACGATTGCAATAAGCTTAAAAACTTATCCGTAACATCGCGCACAACATACAATTTTGGGGATTCAAATAAAGAAGATTCTAGATATAGCTTTTCTTTTGAGGTCGCAAGCAGTTCAGATTCTGTGAATGTCTTTATGGCCGAGCCCGAGGCATTTAAACGTTCTGGCAACAAGTCTAATACCAAATAATCTTCGATAGCAGGTGCGTTTCCATACAGCAAACACCCCGATGGAATTTGCGCTGTAAAAAGAGTTTCGGGGCGTTGCTTCATCTGTTCTTACCTAAGATACAACAATGTTAACGATTTTGTTTTTTACAACAATCACACGCTGAACGGTTTTGCCGTCTGTTAAATGTGCCACATGGTTTAACGCGGTTTGTTTAACAGTTTCGTCATCACTATCGGCGGGCATCTCAATGGTTCCACGTAATTTTCCGTTGACTTGAATTGCGATTGTTACCTGCGTTTCAAGGGTAAGATCTGGACGATGTTTTGGCCACGGTGTTTCATACACTAACGTCGCATGCCCAAAGCTTTGCCAAACTTCTTCACAAATATGTGGAGCAATGGGTGCAAGCAGTTGGATTAATGTTTCATACCCTTCACGGAACGCCCATTTCTCATCGGCTGTTTTTGGATCAAATGCAAACAGCGCATTAGACAGAGTTCTTAATCTGGCCACTCCACGATTATATGCAAATGTTTCCAGGTCGTGCGTGTATTCCATAATCGTTTTATGAACAACTTGACGTAGGTTCATTGCGGCGGCTGAAAATACTTCTGGTTCTGGAGTGTTCGCTGCAGGAATACAATCCACCGCATACATCGCTTGGGTGTACAGTTTATTGAGATATCTCCAAGCACCATCCGCCCCAGAGTCTGTCCATTCCAGATCTTTTTCGGGAGGGTTGTCAGACATCATAAATAGGCGTGCCGTATCCGCCCCGTACGCATCAATGATTTCGCCGGGGTCAATGGTGTTCTTTTTAGACTTGCTCATCTTTTCTAAGCGCCCAACCGTTACAGGCGATCGATCCGTTATCTTAACGAATGTCCCGTTGTCTAGCGGCATAATCTCGGCGGGCGATAGCCAAGCCCCCTCTTTATCTTGATAGGTTGCGTGTGTAATCATCCCTTGTGTTAAAAGGTTTTTAAAGGGCTCATCAAACTGAATGGGGTACCCACATTTGCGCAGTGCGCGTGTGAAAAAACGAGAATACAACAAGTGCAAAATTGCATGCTCGACGCCACCAATGTATTGATCGACAGGCATCCAATATTGTGCGTCTTTCTCATCAAAGGCTTGCTCTGATTTTGGCGAACAATACCGTAAAAAATACCATGAAGATTCAAAAAATGTATCCATTGTGTCCGTGTCGCGAATGGCCGGCTTATTACAGCTTGGGCAATTCGTATGTTTCCACGTTGGGTGATGATCCAATGGATTTCCAGGACGATCAAACGTTACATCTTCTGGTAATTTGATGGGCAGATTTTCAACCTTTTCTGGAACAACGCCACAGTCACCACAGTGAACAAACGGAACGGGGCACCCCCAATACCGTTGACGAGACACCCCCCAATCGCGCAAACGATACGTGGTGGCACTCTTTCCAGTGTTCGATGAATCTAGCTTTTCGATCATGGTCTTTTTCGCAGCTGCCGATGTCATACCATCTAAGAATCCTGAATTGATCATTGTTCCATCGCCGGCATATGCAGTGGCACGATCCCAAGATCCATTGTCAAACACAACCTGAACGATGGGTAGGTTGTATCTGGTCGCAAATTCAAAATCACGCTGATCATGTGCGGGACAGCCAAATAATGCGCCAGTGCCGTATTCCATTAATACAAAGTTCGCAACGTATACAGGTATTGTTTTTCCTGGAATTAACGGATGAGACGCAGTTAAGCCGATGGGGCAGCCAAGCTTTTCAGCAGTTTCAATGGCGGCTTCGGAAGTGCCACCGCGCTCACACTCTTGAATAAAGGTTTTTAGATCAGCATTTGTTTCGGATAGTTTTTTTGCAATGGGGTGCCCGGCTGCAATGGCTAGAAACGACATTCCAAATAATGTGTCAGGGCGGGTTGTAAATACAGTAACAGCTTCCCCATCGGACAATTGAAAATCGACATAGGCACCCTGGGATTTTCCAATCCAGTTTTTTTGCATGGTGCGAACTTTTTCTGGCCAACCGGTTAATGTGTCTAGGCTTTCAACCAAGTCGTCTGCAAAGTCTGTAATTTTTAAGAACCATTGGTGAATCAGTTTGCGTTCAACCAATGCCCCAGATCGCCATCCCCTGCCGTCAATAACTTGCTCGTTCGCTAATACAGAATTTTCGACGGGGTCCCAGTTAACGTGAGATTCTTTACGATATAATAATCCGGCCTTCCAAAAATCGATCATCATCTTTTGTTCATGACGATAATATTCAGGTGTATGCGTTGCGATCTCTCTATTCCAGTCATATGAAAACCCAAGTGGTTTAAGTTGTGTTTTCATCTCTGTGATATTTTTGTTCGTCCATTCTCCGGGATGTACCTTGCGCTCCATCGCAGCATTTTCTGCGGGCAGACCAAACGAATCCCACCCCATAGGGTGCATTAAATTATAGCCAAGCGCTTTGCGATATCTAGCCGCAACATCGCCCAATGTATAATTGCGAACATGCCCCATGTGAATGCGACCAGAGGGATAGGGCAGCATTTCTAAAACATAATATTTTTGTTTGGACGGGTCGACGTCCGATTCAAATACCCGACGTTCGTCCCAGGTCTTTTGCCATTTTGCTTCGCTTGTTTTAAAGTTGTATCGCATTGTCGTGTTGTCCTTAATCGCGTTTATTTTGATCATAAATTCGTGTGGCTTCGCTTACAATTCTGTCAATCAGATCATGACGAATTGAAGTGTCTGGCGTTGCCAAAATCCAATCGTTTCCTTGCTTTTTCTCCATCATCATTAAAATTTCAAGATTGTCCGCCTTGGGGGACTTCCCTAAAACACGAAGTGTAAATCGATATCTAATCTCTGTTTTATCAACAGGCGTAATCCACTCTGTTTGAATAATTCTGGCATGAAAGTTATTAAAGCTGATGGGGTATTCTGATGTGATGCGGCTAACGGCAGTCCACATGGGGTCGTCACCCGTGACTGCTTTCTCATCAGCATCTTTTGACCATTTCCAAGTTAAGGCATCTTTTCCAAGGACGCTACCTTTGCGATCCTGATCCAATCGCTCTTTTGCCGTGTCAAACCCCCCGGGCGTATCGTTGTTAGAACAGCTTGATAATGCTATGCAACATAGCAAGAGTGTTAAATATGTTTTCACGGTAATGCCCTCATAATAATTTGATTAATACTTTCTTATATCAGATCCTTTTTTTTCTGTCATCTTTGCATTATGATGCCCCTAGTATAGGAAGGCTTTACAATGACGGATCAACCTACTTTATATAGTGGCGTTCAGATTATTTTAGATACGGTCAAGACCCTCCCCTTGCGGCCGGGCGTATATCGTATGTTGGATGCTGCAGGGCAAGTGCTGTACGTTGGAAAAGCCAAAAGCCTTAAAAACAGAGTTCGCAGTTATACTGTGTTGGATCAGTTGCCATCGCGATTGCAGCGGATGGTATTTGCTACCGCCTCTATGGAAATCATTTCCACAAAAACAGAGGTTGAAGCATTAATTTTAGAAAGCCAGCTGATCAAAAAGCTGCAACCTAAATACAATATTTTATTAAAAGACGACAAATCATTTCCGTATATCTATATTCAAAAAAGGCATGATTTTCCGCAGATTTATAAAAAGCGCGGAGTGAATGAGCATGAGGCGCATTGTTTCGGCCCCTTTGCTACGATTGATGCTGTGGAAACTACGATGATTGCGTTGCAAAAAATATTTAAGCTGCGTAACTGTAATGACGCTTATTTTGATGCCAGGCAAAGGCCGTGTTTGCAATATCACATCAAACGGTGTACCGCCCCTTGCGTTGGTAAAGTGAGTGTTGAAAATTATCAACAACAAGTTATGCAGGCGTCAGATTTCTTGAATGGAAAGTCGCAGGAGATTCAAAAAACTCTGGAGCAGCAAATGATAAGCTCTGCCACAAATGAAGAGTATGAGTTGGCCGCTTTATATCGTGATCAGATTAAAGATTTGCATAAAATCCAACAACATTCCAGTATCAACCCTGTTGGGGTTCGGGACGCAGATATGATGGCGCTGCACGAAGAAAAAGGATGTGTCGGCATTCAAGTGTTTTTTGTGCGGGGCGGTCAGAATTATGGGAACCTTTCATATTTTCCAAAGCACAGTGCCGATAACTCAATTGAGGAAATCTTTCAGCAGTTTATCTTGCAGTTTTATGAATCGCGCATCGCTCCCAAGGAGATATATATTAGTCATGCACTCTCAGAGCAAAGCTTGATCGCCGACGCATTAACTGAAATGAATGGGAACCCCATACATGTTCACGTTCCACTGCGCGCCGAGAAGAAACGTTTTATGGATATGGTGTTGTCTAATGCAAAAGCTGCGGTAAATCGCAAATTGTTAGAAACTGCAAACCAAAAAGATTTATTACAAAAGCTTGCGAGCTTTTTAGAGATGGAAGATATCCCAGGTCGTATCGAAGTATATGACAATAGCCACATTCAAGGAAGCCATGCTGTGGGCGCATTCATTGTTGCCGGCGAAGATGGGTTTGTTAAAAACGCTTACCGTAAATTTACTATCAAAGATGCCAATGTGTTTGGGGATGATTTTGGAATGATGAGAGAAGTTTTTCGTAGGCGGTTTACAAAACCCGATACGGATGAGAATTGGTCTTTTCCAGATGTCGTCATTATTGATGGTGGTGTTGGGCAGCTTAATGCTGTCGTCGAGGTGTTGAATGAGTTGCAATTGCCGAATGCTCCAAAATTGATGGCGGTTGCAAAAGGGATTGATCGCAATGCGGGACGCGAGAAAATACTTGTTCCAGAAAAGCCAATGGTGCAGTTGGACTTTAACGATCCGTTGTTATTCTTTATTCAAAGATTAAGGGATGAAGCACATCGCTTTGTGATTGAGACCCATCGCAAAAAAAGAAAGGTACAAATGACCCTTTCTCAGTTAGACGAGGTCCCGGGAATTGGTCCAAAACGAAAAAAAGCTTTGTTACATCATTTTGGATCTGTTAAATCTATTAAAGAAGCAAGCGTTGAACAGCTTGAACACGTAAGTGGAATTAGTCCAACGATGGCAAAAGAAATCTATATATTTTTTAATCCGGAAAGTTAAAACATGGCTGTATATACAATCCCCAACTTTTTGACAATGCTTAGAATTTTGGCAATTCCGGGAATTGTGTGCAGTTTATATACCCAATCATTTTGGGGAGACTGGATTGGTTTTATTTTTTATATGGTGGCCTGCATTACAGATTTCTTTGATGGGTATATTGCGCGCGCGATGCGACAAATATCCATGGTGGGGCGTTTTTTGGATCCCATCGCTGATAAATTATTGGTCAGCACCATATTAATTTCTTATGTTGGTTTGGGCAGATTGGTGGGATGGAATTTAATCCCAGTTATCTTAATTGTGTGCCGTGAAATTTTTATTTCGGGGTTAAGAGAGTTTTTAGCGGATTATCAAATTCGCATGCCAGTTAGCCAATTGGGCAAGTGGAAAACTACGACCCAAATGTTAGCTCTTGGATTTTTAATGATATATCCATCCGCCCCAAAAGAATGGTTGACGTGGGAGATGGGAGTGTTGTTGTTGTGGATATCAACATTGCTTACACTATGGTCTGGCGTTTCATATATGAGATGCGCCCTACATCAAACGAGCAGGGCGCATCACTAAGCTATCGACGAGTCATCAGTCCGAAGGTGAGGTCAATCAGATTTTCAGCAAGCCCGCGAGCTGCGCCGACAGAGATTGAGCGATCACCCTTCCCATGGGGGCGAATTATTGTTGCTCCTCCGCTAGACGTTTCTCCTACAACGTGTAGCATAAAATGAGATCCTTTTTCTGTAACATTAATTGCAATAGTCTTATCAGCGTAGGCACTTTTTAATGCAGCTATTAAGGCTCTCGAGAGTGTTCGCCACTTTGTTCTACCTCGATCTTTTAGACGAGTAAAAATTTCTGTGCGCAGGGCTAATTTTTCTTCTGTTTCTGTATCAAGATTCGATTGGGCAGGTAGGGTGTTTATGGCGACATGCTTTGCCTTACCTTTTTTAGTGGCTTTGACTTTTCCCGCGATAGAGCCTTCTGTTACTTTGCGAGAAATCTCAGCTTGTTCTGCGAGGATTAGTTCTTCATATAGTGAGTAAATATGTTTTTCTAAAATAGTCTTGGGTACCTCTGGTGAGGCTTCAACTGCGGTATTTATTCTTTCATCTTCTAGGGCCTCCAGATACTTAGAAAGAAAGATTTCTTCAAAAGGAGAGCCTCCTTCGCGCTGGGCATCCAAAAGCTCTTCTAAAAAAGCTGCTTCAAACTCTTTGTCTTCAGCTGGGTTTGCGGGCAATGTAAGAAAAGCACCAAGGGTTGAGGGTGTGAGGCCAACCCTTAAAGAGCCAGACTCTATTAAAGTTGAAATAATAGGGTGATCGGCATGTGATCTTATCGTAAGGGGAGACGTGACAAATCTATCTCTTAGTCCATTTTCCCGAACAAATTTAAAGGCACCTCCAGCATTTTCAGTGTAGATGTGTATGCCGGGGGCTTCTATAAGTTTTCCATCTATGAATACCATAGAGCGTTGTAAATCATCCCCCCAATCTCCATAAGGCGAAGAAGATGAATATATGGTCCTTTTTAGCGGGCCATTAAACAGAGCCGGGACTATTCCGGTATTGTCTCTTAACCATGCGATTCCTAAGGCATCGCTGCTTCCGTAAGGCTGTGTCAAGGCTGCTTTTGCATCTTTGCCGAGCTCGTCAGTCCTCCCTTGGGCAAACTCTAAAACCTGCATAATCATTTTTTGAAATTTTAAAAAATGAGGATGATTAAAGCGCTTGTAATGTGCCATTGCTTCAGGGCGAGAGGCTGCGCGATCATCAAAATGAGGAGTCTTCACTTTTAGCCCCTCTATTTCTTGTGTGAAGGCACAATAACCCAAGGCAACCATTTGACCTAGGGTCTCTATGGCTGCGCTTTGTGCGCGCAGCCGATCTATCCTTTTGAGTTTTGAGAACTCTGGCTTAAAGGGCAGGCAAAAACTACTAAATCCAATTTCTGGAAAATCTGGTCCCCAATTTTTTCTTAAGAAAGCTTCCAGCTGCTCCAGCGTCGATGGCGTAGCGTGGCTTATCCGCCCCTCTCCTATGTAGGTTGGGGATAAAGCATCTTCTGATGCGGCGGCACAGTTGGGCGCAAGCAAGATTGTTGAAGTCAAAAGAGAAATAGTGATTGTTGTTTTCATCCGTGATGCTTCCTTGTGTGTTGTGCGTAACTTATATAGGGATATAAAACAAAATTGTCAACAGCTTTACAAATAGACGACAATTCCTAGACTGAGTGAAAAAAAGTTAACGTCATAAGATAGATTTGGGATGTCTTTAATTTTGAAAGATGTATCGGGCTCGTATATTCCCTCGACTCGCACGGCTGCTCCAACGCCAATCGCATATTCAAATCCAGCACCTATAATCGTAGACCAAGTTCCATCGGTTGGTTCAAAAAAATTTTCAACAGCATTTTTAATTTTTGCGGAACTGGTTTGAATGCCGTATATGCCATATAGCAATAGATTTTCGCTTGGACGAATTCCAGTTTTTAAATATCCACCAAATTGCGGAGCCGCATCGACGGAACCTTTGTTAGCATCTTCGGATTTTACGAACAAACTATAGCGTCCGAAGGCTTCGACTCCTACAAAAATGACATCAAGAAAGCTTTTTCCAATTCCGGCGTAAAGCTTTCCATTTGCGCCCAGTTGTTTAAATCCATCCGTGACAGATCTTTGTTTGAGGGAGGCGATGTTTCCACCGATGCTTGCGCCCAAGGAAACCCCATCAAATTTCCCAGCGTTAATAGGGGGTAGTAATAACATTAGAACGACAGCAAAAAAGAAAGACTTCATGTTTTAAATCCTTGATAATATTTGATACGTGATCACAGCTAAAGTATATGCCAATCCATTCATGATTATAAACTGAGAAAATGCAATTTTCCACGATCCAGTTTCTTTGGCAGTAACTGCCGTTGTTGAGCTGCACTGTAAAGCAACCATAAAAAATACCAGAAGAGCGACAACTGCGGCAAAAGAGAACAATGGATTTCCATCTTTTTTCTTGGCGCTCCATAAGGAGTCAAGGGTGGTGGCTCCAGTTGTTTCTGTTACATCTTTTCCTAGCAAGAGAGTGATGGAAGATGCGAAGACTTCTCGTGCCGCAAAGCTGGTTAATAGAGCTGTTCCTACTCTCCAATCGGCGCCCATTGGCTTAAAGATAGGCTCAATCCATTGTCCAGCTTTTGCCGCATAGCTATGGGATAAGCGATCTGATCGATCTGTATTTGTATAATTCGGAAATGTCGTTGCTGCCCAAATTATTAAGCTTAGGCCTAAAATAGTAGGACCTGCATTTTTAAAAAATACAAATACTCGATTGGCCGCAGATCGAGTAATTCTCCGAATGGACGGCCACTTATAAGGAGGTAGCTCCATCATAAAATAAGAAGCTGCACTTGTCGGTAAGAATTTATTTATTATTCCCGCCGCAACAACCCCTAAGAATATGCTGATAAAGTAACAACTAGCAAACGATAGTCCTGCAACTAGCGGCGAATGATCTCGAAATAAAAATGATATGCACATTGCATACATGGGAACCCGCGCAGAACACACCATAAAAGGAACTGTTAAAATAGTGATTAGACGTTCTTTTTTTGATTCAATCGTGCGACTTAGCAAGATGGCTGGAATGGCGCAGCTAAAGCCCGACAACAAGGATACAAACGATTTACCATGTAGCCCAAACTTTTGCAGTATTGGGTCTAAGATTACAGCTGCCCGGGCAAGATATCCACTTTCTTGGATGAATAGAATGATCGCAAATAATAAGAATATTTGGGGTGCAAACACCAACAGGGCCTCCAGGCCAAGAACACCGCCCGAGACTAGAGACGTTAACAATGGGTACTGCATCGAGATTGGGTGCTGCTGGAGCCCCCCTATTAATATATCTATTAAAGATTCGATCGTATCGCTGATAGGTTGTGCAATATAAAATACGGCACTAAAGATTAATATCATTGCAACAATTGCAAACAAAAACCCTAGCCAAGGATGTAAAAACAATCGATCTAAATCAAGGCCAGTAGATGGTTGCTTTTTGGGCTTCGTAATCTGAGGTGGTGTGGTCATCTGTAGATCAACATTTTCAATCGCATAGATTAATGTTTTGAGTGCAAGAGGTTGATCGCTATCAATAAACGAAATGCCATGTGTTGCGTGTAGGCTAAGCAAGTTGGCAGAGCTGTCTTGAACATGTGTACAGTAGGCCACACATTTAAAACCTTCGTTGCGAAGCTTAGATAATAGTTGTATGCGATGCTCAACGAAGCGGCAGTCTACGACAAAAACGATAGGCGCTTCTTTATGTTTATCCAATAGGGTGCGTACATCCAACTCTTCTGGGGAGCCTCCATTAATCCCGTATATTCCAGGGGTATCAACGACAATGACATTTGATGAAGAGCTCTTTTTTAGTGATGCGAGATGTGTGCTTGCTGTTGACCCAGGATAATTCATTACCTCGCCAGCTGATCCGGTTAGCTCGTTAAACAGTGATGTTTTTCCAGAGTTCGGAGCCCCAATCAATATCCATTTTATTTTAGAGTGAGGCATTCTATTTCTCTTTTTCGAAGGGCAATGAGTCGCCCTTGGGTTTCAACAACAATAGGACCATTTAAAGGTTGGATATGTTTAATCTTAATAAGTGTGTTTATGCCAAGCCCCATATTGTGAAAGCGATCGACCTTATCTGGGCAGATGTTTGTGATACAATAAGTATGATTTATTAAAAGCGACATAAATTAAGCATATTTAAAAGCATGACATATCACATATCATATACCACCTTATATGTGGAATAAAAACATTTCATTTTATTGTGTTTCCAATCCTCTTTAGTTGCGATTAGCTCGCAAATCCATTATTATGCTGGTTAAGCAATTAAATTTACAGATATTTCATGTTATTAAGATTCTTAACGTTTTTACACGTATTAATGTTCTTACAGATATTAACGTTTCCCGTTTGTGCAAAATTAATGCCAGCAGTGGACATAGAAGGTCGTCAATTTTTGGTGATTGATGGCGATACAGAAACTATTCTGTTTGAACACGAAGCAGATTTGCGCATGTACCCATCATCAATGACGAAAATTTTAACGGCATATATTATTTTTGAAGAAATTGCATCGGGTAAAATTTCTTTTAATACAATGTTTGCGATCAGCCGTAAAGCGTCTAAAACAGACGGAACAAAAATGTACTTACCCGAGGGTAAGACAGTTAGTGTAGAAGATTTAATTCAAGGAATATTTGTAGCCTCTGGTAATGATGCCTGCGTATGCGCTGCTGAAAATATTTCGGGCAGCGAAGAGGCTTTTGCGGCAAGAATGAACCAAAAGCTTACAGAGTTTGGCTGCAAAGATTCTCACTTTATGAATGCATCTGGTTTGCCGAACGAAAATCATTATTCAACCTGTCGTGATTTGTATAAAATTGCAAAGCGCTTATATGCTGATTTTTCCCAATATAAGCATTTTTTCTCACAACAAGAATTTACCTATGGAAAAGGCACTCATAAGAATTTAAATCGTTTATACAAAACATTTGAGGGTGCGGATGGTCTTAAAACGGGTCATACCCAAGGTGGTGGATATGGTGTGATTACATCGGCATTGGTGAATGGGCAGCGAATTTTTTCCATCGTTAATGGCTGCAAAACTATGGTAGAGCGCAATCGAGTTAGCGAGTCATTAATGCGATGGGCTTATTCGACATTCCATCAAGTGACCGCATTGCAGAAAGATCAAATAATCGCAAAGCTTGATACATGGATGGCGGATCATCCGCAAGTTCCAGTTGGGCTAAAAAACGATGTGATACTAACCCTGCCGAAAGGAAGCGTCCAGGGTCTTACCTCAGAATTAGTATTTCAAGGTCCAATAGAGCCCCCAGTTGCGTGCGGTGATAAAATAGGTGAGCTGGTATTAACCATGCCCGATCAACAGACTAAAATGATTTATCCTGTTTATGCACAAACGACGATAGCTAAGGCTGGATTCTTAAGGCGCCTTCCCATCATAATTCAGTACTTATTATTTGGTAAAAACGCACAATGAAAAAGGGTATGTTTATTACCCTTGAGGGCGGAGAAGGAGCAGGAAAAAGCACCCTTGCTCAAACCTTAACAACATTTTTGCAGGCTAAAGACATTGGGGTAATGCTAACCCGTGAGCCTGGTGGTACAAAAGAAGCTGAGGCTATTCGATCATTGGTAGTTTCCGGAGATAAAGATCGATTTGATCCCATTACAGAGTCACTGCTATTTAATGCAGCAAGACGACATCATCTAACGCACAGTATTTTACCGGCTTTGGAAAGCGGCACTTGGGTGATATGTGATCGTTTTGTTGATTCAACTCTTGTTTATCAGGGATATGTGCAGGGTGTTGATATAGATTTTCTTAAAAAGCTACATCATGATGTTTGCGAAGATGTGTTTCCCGATTTAACCCTCTTGTTGGAAGTTCCTGTAGATATCGGTTTATATCGCGCACACAGGCGTCAGCATAATATCAGCGAGACTCGCTTTGAACAAAAAGGACATGAGTTTCATGAAACCGTTAGGAGTGCCTTCCTAGAATTAGCCCAGCAACACACTGATCGATATTGCGTATTAGATGGTACGCTATCTGAAAACGATCTTACCCAGGCAGCAATGAAATATATAAATAGTTTGTTGCAACAGCATAACTAATTAATATCAAAATCAAAGTAAGTGTTGGGAAATGGTTCATTTTTTAACGTAAAATGCCACCATTCTTTATCATAATTTACAAAACCAGACGATTCCATAATGGACAGAAGGCGTTGTCGATTACTTTTTGCTGATGCGGAAATATCTTCTGATGCCGTATGTGACGCAGTTCCAAAGAAATCAAACTCGGTGCCCATATCAAGTTCTTCCCTTGTGATTGGATCGATGAGCGTTACATCAATAGCGGCTCCTCTGGTGTGGGTCGATCGCAGAGCAATATATCCTTGCTCAAACAAAGTGTCTTTATCAAGGTCTGGATAAAAACGATCTTTGTTTTGAATGTCTGTATTAAGAGACCACTGTACAATATCTTCCAAGGCTTTTAGTGGGCGATACGCTTCAAATACAATTAATGAATATCCCGCCATCATTGCTTTTTCTTGAGCTATCAGAAGAGCATTTGCCACAGCGTTTGATACGATACATTTATTTGTAGTGTATCCAGCAATTGGGCGTCCGATAAAATTATTGTGGGTTGCATAGCGGATGTCGAAAGGAATCTTTTCTAAAGAACAAAAGCCATCGGGTATCATGATAAAGCGCTCCTAGTAATAACTAAGGAGAGGGTAAAACAACCTTATTTACTTTACAAGAAAAGAGTTTTTAAACTGAATCATTTGAGCTAGTTCTGCTGGGGTAAACGGCACCAGTGGAGAAGAGATATGCGGGCTGTGACCAAAATATGAAAGAGGCAATCCCGAGTGTAGGGAAAGCCCCATGACATTTCCAAACCTGCGACACATATCAATTTTTGTAACGATTAAATATGAGGGACCTAGTGTTTTAAATACTTTAATCATATCTTGTGCTTCTTGCATATCAAGGCCTGCGGGCATTACCAGCACAATAATGGCGGCGGCATGAGACAACATTTCTTTTGCAAAAGAAATTTGATTGTCATCATATGGATTTAACCCGGTAGTGTCTAACAACACTAGACCAGTATGATTCACAAGATGTTCAGATAGCTCTTCTTTTGTATCGGCTTTTTCAAAAGGAATAGCTAAGGCATTTGTAAAAGATGTTAACTGAGCAATCGCCCCTGCTTTTTCAGCATCCAACGTAATTACAATCGGGCTTAAATCCCGAACGGTTGCCTCAATTGCTAGTTTTGCAATACAGGCCGTTTTACCTGCGCCAGGCGGGCCAATTAAAGCTATGGGGCAAGGCTTTGACAGGCCTGAAATATCTTGAAGATTCTCTAAATCAAAAGGATTAAAGTTAAGGATTTGATCTAGTGATGCAGCTAAACATTCAGAAGGTTCCGGAATTTTGTGTTCTAGGCTTCGAATTAAATCTTTGATTTGTTTTTTTGCTAGTTCTCCAAGACCATGTTCATCCAATGATTCATATATCCGATCAAATGATTTTCGACACACATCAAAATCAGCTTCAATAGCAGCTGTAATATGAAATAAACCAAGCTCTTCAATGCTAGACACGATGATCGCATCTTCCCCAAGTTCTTTTCGAACTCGATTCATGGCTTGGGTAAATGTTGTAGCAGTAAATTTATGTAGCTTCATAGCGCCGATACCTTTTTAAATTTCCCCAAGAGTTTCTATGGAAACCTTGTGATGAATCTCGTTTTGAGATAAGACGGGGATTCTTGGGCCAAGTTTATCAATAACGGTCTGCACAAATGGGCGAATATTTGAAGATGTTACAATTACAGGATGATGTATTGCAATATCTGATCGACTGAGTAAATCGTTCGATTTTTTAATAAACTTTTGTAATTGTGACGGAGCCATGGCCAGTTCTCGTGCAGAGTTATAATCTCCAACAATGCTGGATGCAAATTCGCTTTCCCATTCAGATGATAGCATAACTACATTTAATACATTGTTTTGTGCAAAGGAATGAGTAATTTGTCGCGCTAACCTTGATCTTACGAACTCAGTTAAAGCCGTGATGCTTTTAGCCCCCAAGCCTGATTCGGAAACGGCCTCTAAAATAGTGGGCAAATCGCGAATGGATATTTTTTCATCTAATAAATTTTGCAAAATACGTTGTATAGTTCCCATCGACACCTGAGATGGTACCATATCGTTGACCAACTTGCGATGGCTTTCGTTGAGTCCCTCAATCAGTTTTTGAACATCTGCAAATGTCATCAGTTCCGAAATATTTTCTTTTACCAGTTCGATCATGTGCGTTGTTATAACGGTTGCAGGATCAACAACGGTAAAGCCTTTGTGTTCGACAGCTTCTTTTTGCGAACTTGAAATCCATTTTGCGGGCAAGCCAAAGGCGGGCTCTGTTGTTACCTCTCCAGGGAATGGAATGAGCTCTCCCATTGGGCTCATTGCTAAATATTGATCCGGACAGACCTTGCCGGATCCCGCTTCAATTTCTTTAATTTTTATTGAATAATGGTTGTCCTCAAGATCCATATTATCTTGCATACGCACAGCTGGTAAAACAAAGCCTAACTCAATGCCAAGCTGTTCGCGAATATTTTTTATTTGATCTGTAATTTTTACACCATCATTGCGATTTAATAAAGGCAACAAGTTATAACTTAATTCAATTCGCACCATATCTATGCCAGCGATAGATTCCTTCCCGGGCCCTTGAGATGCCGCTGATGTTGCTGATCCAGCCCCCTTTGTTTTTTCGGTAGATTCCTTTTCTTTTGCCAGTGTTTTTTCATAAGAGAACCAAGCTAAGCCACTGACAGCAGATGCAATAATAGCAAATGGAAAGAACGGAATTCCCGGAATTAATGAAAAGACAAATAACAAGAAACTACAAATTGCTAGGGCGGTCGGATGAGCGCTCAGCTGTTGGAAAAGGGCCTTGTCAGCAGATCCTTGAGTGCTTCCTTTTGAAACAATCATACCCGCAGCAACAGAAATGATAAGGCCTGGAATTTGAGATACCAGACCATCTCCAACAGTTAAGAAGGTATAGGACGCAGCAGCGTCCGAGAGAGAAACACCCTTTTGAAGAACGCCGATTAAAATACCACCAATGATGTTGATAAATGTGATCAGCAATCCCGCAACAGCATCTCCGCGTACGAATTTTGCAGCACCATCCATGGCTCCGTAAAAATTAGATTCGTCTTCAACAATTTTGCGCCGAGCTTTGGCTTGTTGATCTGTAAGTGCGCCCGCGGCTAAATCTGCATCGATGGCCATTTGTTTTCCAGGCAGTGCATCTAAGCTGAAACGAGCAGATACTTCGGCGATACGACCAGAACCTTTTGTAATCACCATAAAGTTAATAATCAGCAAAATAGAGAAAATAATAAGACCAATTACAAAGTTTCCACCCATGATAAATCCACCGAAGGCGTAGATAATATGACCTGCAGCGGCGGGACCTTCGTGACCATTGGATAGGATGAGTCGAGTAGATGCAACGTTTAGAGATAATCGAAAGATAGTAGCGACCAAGAGCACCATCGGAAACGAGTTAAATTCTAAGGGCTGCTCAATAAATAACGCGGTTACTAGAATAATAATAGAAAGTGTTATTGAAAGGGCCAAAGAAATATCTAATAACCACGTTGGCATGGGTAATATTAAAATTACCAAGACAGCAATTAATGCAAACGTAAAGATAATATCCCCGCGACGAACGAGCGTAGATGGATTTAATGCAGCAAACAACCTTTCCATAAAGTTTAATCTCCAATATGAATATTATGTTCAGATTTATAAAGATTAAGCTTGTTTCTTAGTGTTCTAAGCGATATGCCCAAAATATTAGCAGCATGTGTTCGATTTCCCAAACAGTGCTCTAGGGTTCCCATAATTAGAGTTTTTTCTACTTCTGCAACCGTCTGACCCACCAAAGTTGTTACCGGAACAATAATAGGGGCATGCTTTGTACTGTGTGGATGTAAAGACTTTATCCCCTTCGGAAAAACAACGGTTGGCGTAATTTCCAAGCCGGCTGCCATTAATACAGCGCGATGCATTGTGTTTTCAAGTTCGCGAACATTCCCGGGCCAGCTGTGTGACTGCATTTGTTTCAAGGCCTCTTCAGAAAGAGGGCGAACAGGAACTCCATTAACTTTTGCATATTTTTCAATAAAATGACCCGCTAAAAATGCAATATCTTGGGGGCGATTTCGTAGAGGGGGCATTTCAATATTAATGACATTAAGGCGAAAATATAAATCTTCGCGAAACTTTCCTTCTTTTACATATTGCCATAGATCACGGTTACTGGTTGCAAGAATACGAATATTTACTTTTACAGGCTTGGAGGCTCCCACTGGATCAATGACCCGCTCTTGAATGGCGCGCAATAGTTTAGCTTGTAAATGTAGGTGCATTTCACTAATTTCATCAAGCAATAGAGTGCCACCATTAGCCTCTTCAAATTTACCTATGCGTTTTGCTACGGCGCCTGTAAAGGCTCCTTTTTCATGACCAAAAAGTTCAGACTCCAATAAGTTTTCTGGAATAGCAGCGCAGTTTACGCTGATAAAATTTTCTTTTGAGCGATTGCTAGATTTATGGATTAAGCGAGAAATGACCTCTTTACCGGTTCCAGATTCGCCTGTAATTAAAACACTGGCATCACTGGTAGAGACTTGCTGCGCCATACGAATTACATCTTCCATTGCGGGATCTTTATACATTAACGCCTGGTTATCATCGCAGACAGCCTCTAAAACAGCGGCGATTAATTCTGCATCAGGTGGTAGGGGGATATACTCATTTGCCCCATGACGAATAGCTTGAGCGGCCTTTTCTTGGTTGTTTTCACTCACTCCACATCCAACGAGGGGTACATTAAAACGCTCTGCTTTTAAGGCTTGAATCATTTTATCGATAGGCATATTTACATCCATCATAATGAGATCAGCTCCTTTGCCTGCGCGCAAAGCAATCAAAGCAGAGTCTATGCTGTCCGCATGTCCAACCTTTGCACCCTTTTTCATGGCTATTTTACTTGCTTCGATTAAGTCGCTACTCATTTTTCCAATAATTAATAAGCGCATTTTTTTACCCTACTTTAAAATTTTTATTACTTCAGTCATTGTGATGGCTAGTTTATCATCAACCGAGACAACCTCGCCTTTTGCGATCAATCGATTGTTTACATAAATATCAACCGGGTCTCCGATGCGACGCTCTAATTCAACAATTGACCCGCGGGTTAATTTTAGTAAATCGCTGACGGACATTTTGGCAGATCCCAAAACAGCAGAAACCACTACCGGGACATCGTAAACTGCTTCTATGGGGCGACCAGCTTCAATCTCATTTTGTGTCGAGGTGAGCCCTTCTTTTTTTGTTGCAGAGCTTATAGTGTTTTCTATGGGGGTATTTTTTTCTTCCATTTTTTTTCCTATTCAGGTGTTGGTTCATTTTTTACGTCAAACAGAAGTGACGATAGATCGCTAATAATGTTGTTAAGTCGCTTTTCTACATAGCCGCTTTCCCAAGCAATCAAACAGTCTGTGAGCTCAAACTCTAAAGACGATTTAACAGAAATTTGAAACTTTAATGAAAGTTGAGATTTTATTTGCTGACAAGAGTTTTCAATGTTCTCTAACCTTTCTGGGTGAACAGTAATCAGAAGCTCTGGCAAATCTTTTAATTGAGCAATCTGAGATTTTATAAAAGAGATTACCTCTTCCTCTCCTGCCTGCGCAGCACAGGCGGGAAAAGTTTTTCTAAAAAGGGCAAGGGCTAAGCTTAGAATTAAATTACATATTTTTGCGTGCAGCGCATTTTGCTCTTCCATAGATTTTTCTACCGATAGTTGTAGATTGTATAGGAGCTCTCGTTGTAGTGTTTCTTGGCGATGTGTTGCCTCAAGAATTGCATCATTTTTCCCCATTTGGAGCCCAGCGGCATAGGACTCTTCCTTTGCTTTGTTAAATTGCTCCTCAGTGAGTATGTGCGTTTTGCCATTTCTTAAGTTGCTATCAAAGATGTTCTTTAATTGGGTCATGCTGCTCATTAATGTATCTCCTAATCTACATACTTTTCATCTTCTTGATCAGAGATGATGCGTGCAGTAATAATTTCTTTTTCAATCAGTTCTTTTATTTGAGAAATTACTGCGCTTTGAGCATCGTCAACCTCTTTCAATCTTATCCGACCTAAAGATTCAACCTCTTCCTTTAGAAGGTTTCCCGCGCGCTCTGACATGTTCTTAAAGAATAAATCTTTAATAGCTCTCGAGGCCCCCTTTAGAGAAAGTGCTAGCTTTGTTTTATCGACTACGCGAATAACCTCCTGAATCCCTTTGTCATCAATGCGGGCCATATCTTCAAATGTAAACATTAACTCCTTTACGCGTTCAGCATCTTCGGGCAGAGCTTGTTCCAAAAAAACTCTGAACTTTTCTTCGGATTCGCGATCAAATAAGTTAAAAATGTCCGCCACAACTTGATGTGCGTCTCGTTTGTTTGTTTTAGAAACATTGTTTATAAATTGAGAGCGCAATGTTTTTTCTAGGTCATTGAGAACTTCTTTTGAAACCATGTCTAACTTTAATACGCGAACCATGACGTCTTGTGATAAGGGTTTTGGAAGAAGTTTAAAGATAGCCGCAGCTTTACTAGGGCTAATCTTTGTTAAAATTACAGCTATAGTTTGTGGATGTTCGGTTTGCAAGAAGGTAACTAAAAAATCATTATCGACCGACTCTAATTTTTCCCATAAATTTTTACCAATAGGGCCAACAATGTCTGCCATAATGGCGGCCACTTTATCCGGAGGAAGGATTTGCGATAATAATTTTTCTGTTTTCTCAACGCTACCTACAACCGATCCTGTTCCGGAGGAAACGTTTTTCTGAAAATCAAGATAAATGTTTTCAATTGTTTTAGATTCAATCACCCCTAAGTTTGCCATTTCTCTAGAAAGATTTTGTAGCTCTTCGGGATCTAAAAAAGAAATGATCTTTGCAACTTTATCTTCTTCTAAAGAAAGCATAAATGCGGCTGCTTTTTGAGGACCTTTTAAAACTTGAATTATGTTTTCTTGTGCCATATTATCCCTCATTCAACCAAGAATTCACAACTTTTGCTGCTTGTTTTGGGTAGTCTTCAAGCAAAGAGTGAATGGTATTAACTGTGTCTGACTGTACTAATCCAGAGACGTTTTTTAACTGAATCGCCTCCGGTGGTTTGCGTTTTTGTTCCGCTATTATTTCGGGGTCAAGCTCTTTTTGTCGCAAAGAAGGCTTGATAGATTGCATTATCAGCATTAGATTTTTAAAGAAGGGTTTAATTATGCTGAATATTAAGAACAACCCAACGCTTAGAAATGCTAGAATTTCTAACAATCTAAAAAGATCATTTTTTGTAAACCCAAATAACCAATCATAAGAAGATAATGCTTCGGGCGACTCTATAGCGAAAGGCATGTGCACCACTTGTATTTCATCTCCGCGAGTAGCTTGAAAACCAACTGCTGATTTTACAATTGTTTTGATGTTTTCAAGCTCTTCTGCGGATCTGGGTTCATATTTTTCTTCTTTGCCGGACTGGGTGCGAATCCCATCTACCATCACTGCGATGCTTAAACGTTTAATCTCGCCACTTTCTTTTACATATTGACGCACTGTTTTTGAAATCTCATAGTTAATGATTTCCTGATTCCGCGTTGATTTATTTTGGGCAGCCGGAGGGGCTGCTCCTGCTTTTGCCGAACCCTGAGGGCTTGGAACTGCATTTTTAACAGTAATGGGCTGATTCTCGGTTTGAGCCTCTTGGCTGATGTCATTAACAGTCTGCGAAGATCGAACCACTTGAGTTGCAGGATCGTATAACTCAGAGCTTTCCGTGACTCGATCTAAATCTAGATCAACAGCAACTTGAGCGCGGACCTTACCATAGCCAACGGTTCTTTCGACCAAAGATTCAATAGTATGAGATAGCTTTTCTTCTAATAAAACGCGATGATTATTAATGCCATTGTTTGTTTCTTGCGAATCAGCGCTATCTGTGCTTTTCGCCAGCAGTCTTCCGTTGTTATCAATAATGGCAACTCTTGATGCGTCTAACCCTGGAACAGCTGCCGCTATCAGCTGTTGTATTGCTTGAATGTTTTGCGGAGATAGGGTGTTTGATCCTTTTACTTTAATAACAACGGATGCCGTCGGAACTTTTTGTTCGCGTTGAAAGGGTTCTCGCTTTGGAATAACTAAATGCACTCGGACGGCAGCGACAGAATTTAAAGAGGCTATGGATTTTCCAAGCTCGCCCTCTAGCGCGCGAATATAATTAATATCTTGAGTGAAGGCAGTGGTGCTAAGAGAATCACCTTTGTCGAATATCTCATAACCCACGCCATCGCTTCCAGGAAGACCTTCAATAGCAAAAAGCATGCGCAATCTAGGTGCGTCTGTAGAAGAGACCAGGATTTGGCTACCATCTCCTCTTAATTCATACGAGACCCCTTGACCTTCAAGTTTTGTTATGATTTCTCCCGCGGCCTTTGGATCAATATTGTTATATAATAAAACCATAGAAGAAGTGGACAATTTTGAAAAGAAAAATACAAGAATGACGAGAAGTATGACGCTAAACGTTGCCGTAAATAGTACTCGGGTTTTCCCCATTCGTCGTATTGCTTCTAAAATAGTATCCAATTAAACACCCAAACAACTAACACTAGGTAAAGTTTACCCATAATGATTAAACAAACAGTTAATAAGGGAAAAAATTACCGAGACGTTATTTCATAGAGTCGAGATAAGGTTCGCCGAAAGGGCTCTTTATATTTGGAGCCAATATAAATATCTTTTAAAAGAAAGTCTGTATACATAAAGAGGCTAGTTTTAGTTTCATATAATAAATCGATCAACTGCATGAATCGAATAAGACTGTTTTCTTGGGCATCGTTCAGCTGCTTAAAATCTGTAATAATTATTGATCCGCATTCTTTGAGTATTGAATCGTAATATGCCACACCTACAGGGGTTTCGCATAACGTATGAAAGCTATATGTACATTCTTTCAAATCTTTTTGTGCGCTGCGTTGGAAAAAGTTAGCAACGGAAACTACTCGTTTGTCTACAAATACTCTGCGGCATGTTTCTTTGCCCTTTAGACGATAGTCAGGGCCTTTTTCTAAAGAAAAAATTTCTAAATGTTGCAATAGGAATTTTAGAAACTGACGGCAGCGTAAATCGTTTGGCAGATGAAATTCATCGGGCTGACGATTGGATGTTGTTATTAAGATTCCACCAAGCGAAAAAAAATGCTTAAAGAATTGAAATAGAATCATCAGATCGCCCATGTCGTTGAGTTGAAACTCATCAAGACACAGCAGCGCTCCCTTTTTATAAAACTCTTTACCCAAAGATTCCCAGGGGGGTTTTTGATACTTTAGCAAACTGTCGTGAATAGTTTTAATAAAAATATGATAATGCAGTCGTTGTTTTGAAATCGTTGCCCGATCATAAAACAGATCCATCAAATATGTTTTACCGCGACCAACGTCGCCTACAATATAAAGGCTTTTTTTCTCAGAATGAAAATATTGATACCAAAAAGGTTTGTGAAGCTGTTCATATAAATGATCCAGTTTACTTAAAAGAAGGCTTTGAGGAGGATCTTCTTGCAAGTCTCCTTGATTAATTCTCTCATAATAAACTGAACTGATGGGGCCAAACATATCGATACTATAAAACACCTTATCTTTTAAGGCTATCAACAAGTTCTTTACAAATCGTTACTTTTCATTATCAAAGTAACCCATTCGTCAATTTGAATGAAATTATCAAGAGTCAGGCCATGTTGAGCGTAAGCATCTGTCACCATCTCTTTTTGAGTATCTAGGATCCCAGATAAAATGACAGCGCCATCTTTGGACAGGGCATTTTTAATATCAGCAACAATATCACATAAAACTGTGGCCAAGATGTTGGCAATAATTAAATTAAAGGGTTTTCGCGATAAAATGACTTCATTTTGAAAGCCATTGCCACCTAAAACATCAATGTGTGTAACATCATTAAGCTCGCAGTTTTCAATAGTTACACGTACGCATTCGGGGTCAATATCAGAGGCGATAATTTCAGCCTCAGACCATAGTTTTGCGGCAGCCATAGCTAAAACGCCCGAACCACAGCCCATGTCTAGAATTGAGCCAGGAGTATAGGTGTCTGATTTCAGTTGCGATAAAGCTAATAAGCAGCCGCGCGTAGAGCCATGATTCCCAGATCCAAACGCTGTTGCAGCATCAATTATTAAAGGTAATAATTGACCTGGTGTTGGGTCGGCGATATGAGACCCATAGATATAGAATTGTCCTATTTCTAAAGGGGGGAATGATTCTTGATTTTCACGCAACCAGTCACGCTGTTCCAGATCAACGATTTCAGGGTCAGTAATAGCAATGTTGAACGCTTCATTAAAGCTGCCAATAAGATTGGATACTTGAATCAAATTTTCACGTTCAAACAACACTTCTATGATCCAAGATCTGGACTCTTTGTCTTGCCACCATGAGTTAGCCAAGGTTGCTTGGGATAGAATATCAGTTACAAATATAGCGTCTGATTCAGAGCCAACCTTGGCGTTAAATTTTACAATAGATACCATGTTAGTTTTCATTAATACTTGGCTTAAATCCATCTACTTCTTTTGGCAAGGCTCGAATATCAAAGTATACTAATAGTGGGCCCGATAAACAGATTGATGAAAACGTACCAACAATGATACCTATTAAAATTGGAAGGCTGTAAGTTGCGATTACTTCTCCGCCGAATAAGTACAAGAATAAAACTGAAAGAACCGTTGTGCCGGACGTGATCGTTGTGCGAGACAATGTTTCATTCATGCTGCGATTAATAAGTTCAGGGATTTCCATCTTTTTATACTTGGCTAAGTTTTCGCGGATACGGTCGTAGATCACAACGGTATCGTTAATCGAATAGCCGATTGTAATTAGGATCGCTAAAATTGCCGGCATGTTAAATTCTAAGTTTGTAAACACATAAAACCCAACTACGTAAAATGCATCGTGAATCAACGAAAAAATAGCGCACACCCCAAAACGCCACTGAAAACGAACTGCAACATACAACAGCATTGCTATCAAACATAAGACAACAGCGATCACGCCATTGCTAAGGAGTTCTTCGCTGGCTTTTGGACCCACTGTATCAATGCTTCGGTATTCTACCCCAGCGCCCAATGTTTCTTTAATACGGGTGAGGGCTGCCATTTGTGCATTTTCATCGCCAGGTTGTTTTTCAACAATCACCATTACATCGTTTGCACTGCCGACCTCTTTAAAGGAGACGTCGCCCAATTTTAATTCTGAAAATTTCTCACGCAATGAGTGAATCGTCATGCCGTCGGACATTCGCATGTTGATCATGAATCCACCTTTGAAGTCGATACCCCAATTAATACCACGGCTTAACCCCATGACTAAGGCAGCGACTAAAACAAGCGTGGAAATTCCGAAGAATACAAATCGTTTTCCAATAAAGTCGATATTAATATTTTCAGGAACTAATCTAATGCCCATGGTGAGACCCCTTTATACAGTGACAGGTTTATTTTTGCGAAAATCGATCCATTTTTCAGAGATCAATCGCGTTAACATAATGGCGGTAAACATAGACACGCCGATACCTAAGCATAGTGTGATAGCAAATCCACGTACTGGACCTGTTCCAAACCAGAATAATAATAAGGCTCCAATTATGGTGGTGATATTTGCGTCAATAATCGTTGCCATGGCCTTGTCGTAACCAAGAGCTAAGGCTAGTTGAGGTTTTTTCCCTGCCTTTAATTCTTCGCGAAGACGTTCAAATATTAACACGTTGGCATCAACAGCCATACCGATGGTTAATGCGATACCCGCAATACCAGGGAGAGTTAATGTGGCTTCCATAAATGAAAGACCTGCAATCAATAGGATAGTGTTAAATAGTAGAGCTATGTCTGCAATAAGCCCAAAGACACCATACAAAAATGCCATTGCAATCATCACTGCACCAATAGATAAAAGGGTTGCAAATTGACCAGCTTTAATAGAGTCAGACCCCAAGCTTGGACCAATTGTTTTTTCTTCCATAATAGTAAGTGTCGCGGGTAGTGCTCCGGCACGCATCAAAACAGCAAGATCGTTTGCTGATTGAATGGTAAAATTTCCAGAGATTTGTCCGCGACCGCTAGGTATCTCTTCATTGATAACGGGAGCACTAATGACCTTGTTGTCCAATACCATTGCGAAAGGCTTTCCTACATTTTCACGGGTAAGGTCAGCAAATTTACGAGCCCCGGGTGCGTCAAATTGAAATGATACAATTGCTCTGTTGTGTTGCGTATCGTAACTTTGTTGAGCATCAATCAGATTGTCACCAGTTATTCGAGCGTCTTGGCGTATTAAGTAATAAAATGAGGGGGTTCCATCCAGGCCATCACCTTCGGGTGAAACAAGTTTTGTCCCAGGGGTTGGTCGATATGTTGAGGTTACTTCTGACGCCGGAACAATAGCTTCAACCATATGAAAGGTTAGTTTTGCCGTTTTATTGATCAATCCTTTTACGCGCTCTGGGTCTTTTAGCCCTGGTAACTGTACAACAATTCGATCAGTTCCTTGCGCAGTGACTTCGGGTTCGGTTGTTCCCAGCTGATCAACGCGTCGACTGATGATGCTGATGGATTGACTGATAATGGATTGGCGCAACATTAATAAGTCGTGCGGGCGCAACTGAGTTGTTAAGCGTTTCCCTGATGTGTTTGTAATCATATTGGGCAACTTGTTCAGCTCTGCTTCAGCCTTCGCAGCATCTTCATCGCTTAGAACTTCAAACACAACGGACGGGCTTTCACCCTTTACAATTGTAAGGTTAGAAAAACTGATTTTTTTCTGGCGCAGCAAAATACGAACTTCGTCTGCGTATCCAGTAAAGCGATCTTGAATCGCACTGGACATATCGACTTGAAGCTGAAGGTAAGACCCGCCCTGCAAGTCTAAACCAAGACGCATTTGCGATGTTCTTAGAAACTCAGGAAGTTCGGCAAGATGATCTTCTGATAAAAAATTGGGAATCATAAAGACTGTGCCTAAAAAACACACTCCATAAACTATTAAATTTTTCCACGTTTTACGACCGGACATTCAGAACACTCCTGAGTTTTATCTAATATTATTCTTCTGCTTTTTTGGGTGCGGGGCGTCGATTTCCACCTGCGCGACCTCTGTTCATTGGTGAACGAACTCGAGGTTTTTGAGCCTGAGGTTCGTCTGCTGTTTCTGGTTTCTCGGAAGCTTTTACTTTTTCCTGAGCGGGCTTTTCATGTGCCGGTTGTGTCATAGCTTTCGCTTTATTGCTAGATTCGACAAGACCCACAACGGCAGATCTTAGTACGCGAACTGGTTGACCTGCGCGATTAAAATCCACGTGAACTTCTTTTTCTTCAAGCTTTACAACTCTTCCGATAAGGCCACCTGTTGTTGCAACAGTATCCCCTATCTTAATCGAAGACTGCATATTTTGTTGGTCTTTCATGCGTTTGTTCTGCGGCCGAATAATTAAGAAGTACATTACCCCGAACACAAGAACGATAGGTAAAAGCATTTGCAAGCTGCTACCTGCGGACGCGCCGGTTGTTTGAGCGGCAAGAGAATTTAAAAACATAGAATAAGCTCCGAAATAAAAAACTACACAGATTCTATCGGGTTTTCACATTAATGGCAATGTTAAATACGCTTTGAGAGAAATCTATAAAAATCCCTCTTGGAAAATGCAAATAAATATTGTATATAAGGTGAAATGTCTTATGGCGGAGTAGCTCAGTTGGTTAGAGCAGCGGAATCATAATCCGCGTGTCGGGGGTTCAAATCCCTCCTCCGCTACCACTTTCAAAACTTCAAAATTTCAAGGAGATCTTTAGATGAGTCAAAAACTATCGGTTGTTGCTATTGCGTTGGCGTTGTCAGCATGTGGTTCAAAAACGACTACCTATGATGATTACCCGCTTGGAAAGCTAGAGCCTGGGTATATTGAATATAAAGATCAAGGCAATTCTGGATCAATGGGGGGCATTTTAGGGAGTATGAACTTAGATTTTGAGTTTGATTATAAGGCGGTCTTTGGAAAAAAACCCGATGGAGCGATAATTGATGAGACCAGAGTAAAGCTCCCAAACGTTGAAGTTGTGATGCATCCCAAGTTTATATCCGATGACAAGATAGCTGCTTTTTTATCGGGAAAAGGCGCTGTGATTCCAAGCAAAGGGGATGGGTCTTGGAGTGTATTGGCTGTTGAGGCGAGTATGCCTTCGTCAAAATTAAAAAAAGTTGTTCACACGCCAGCTTTTGAGCAAGAAGTATTAGAGTCCGATGTTGAGAAAATCCGCGCCTTGTATAAATCTGTATTTAACGAGTCTAAATTAGATAAGTCTTTAGTCGTTGTACCCGCATGGAAAGATTCAGAGCAGAGTGCAGAAACGATCAAACAGCTGTATGATTTGCTCTTTAATGAAGCGTTGACCGCCTCTAAGGATAACCCCAACTTAAACATCAAATTATTTGCTTCTAGCAAAGAACAAGAAGATTTCATGAATATTGCATGGGATGCTTTAGATAAAAAACTGAACAATCAAATCCGCACCATGAAGTGGTCAGCAACAGGAAAAAATTCCTCATCTAGCAGCTCCTCTCAGCTTACAAAACTTTCAGCAGGGAGCGAGGTCACAAAAACGTTGCAAGGCTCGTTTACGATGGGTGGCGTGGCGAGAGCGATTGGCTCATGTCGGTTAATGGGTGTAATGGCTAAAGGAAGCACTCATCAATATCAGTCAACCCTAATGGTGGGGGTTCCTGTGGGGCAATTTATGATCGCTGCGGGCACTGAGCTAGGGTTTGAGAACAAAACTCTAACTTATAGCACAGCAAAACTATGGGGTTTGATGAACGTATCCAGAGCTTTTAAATTGAGCGGAGGAATATCTGCAATACACGAGAAAGTTTCAATATTTAGATCAGAGTTAAATCGCTATGGTGCGATGGCGGAGTTGGGTGCGCATTATAGTGAACTAATATCCTCTACATTAAAAGTGAGTATAGACGCTGGTTTGCGAGGCGTTTATCCCGGTGCTTTTGAGATGGGATGGTTCGGCCAAGTATCATTGGATAGTGATTTATTTAAAGCCACAGCGTTTACTTCGTCAAATGATTTTGGAGTAAGCTTTGGGATGGAGCGGTAGGGTTAACTGCTAATTAGCTTTCTTTTTTATGTGGTTTGTGTCATAAAAAGGTGAAAAAAATTAAAGGATAAAACATGTCTAGTAACTATACATTTTCGATGATTAAACCAAATGCAACCGCAAAAAACATTACAGGCAGAGTGAATTCATATTTTGAAGCAGCTGGCTTTAAAATTGTTGCACAACGTCGCGTTCGATTAACATTGGCACAAGTGCAAAAGTTTTATGAAGTTCATAAAGAGCGGTCATTTTACGGCGAGCTTTGCGAATTTTTAGCATCCGGCCCAGTTGTTGCTCAGGTTCTTAAGGGGCCAAACGCAGTGTTAAAAGCTCGTGAAATTATGGGAGACACAAACCCAGAAAAAGCAGCAGAAGGCACTATTCGTCGTGACTTAGGTGATTCAATTGGCGAAAACACAATTCATGGGTCTGACTCTGATGAAAATGCAGCAAACGAAATTGCATTTTTCTTTAATCAATTAGATATCTGCGAATAAAATTTTCTATCGACCAATAATATCAGCCCCCCATATGGGGGCTTTTTAGTTTTGCATTGTCCGCGAGCTTGGGTTAAAAACAGCCCTCACAAATTTTTCGTCTAATAAACAGTGTTTTTCCTTTTCTAAAACTTCGGAGAGGCCTTCTGTCAATAAATTAATAAAAAATTTACAAACTCTTGTTAATCTTTTGATGTGAATAAGGCTTTTTATCATCTTTTTATGAGGAAACGCCGAAATATCAATCATATAAGAGAGAAAAATTATGAAATCTTTAAAAATAAAATGGATAATGTTATCGAGCGTGTTTTTGTTGTCATCTTTTGAGGTTGCCGCTGCAGACGTAGCTAAAAACCCAGCAGAGTCAAAATATCAAGTTTTACTAAGTGCGGGTAATTACGATGATTTGTCAACCTTTTTGGGACAAATGGTAGACCGTATGAAAAAGCAATTGGCTGTGGCTAAAAAAGCTGAGGTTGATTTGAAAGAAGACGAATTCGCAGATGAAATGGAAGTAAGAACTGCTCATGATGATGCGGTTAACAAGCAATTTGCCCTTAAATTCTGGAACGATCGTTTGGATGCTGTTGGATCCTTAAGAGATGCAGCAGACGAAGATAAAAAGCAAATTGAGCAGATTAATACTGTGTTGCCAAGAGTTGTGGAGTTAGTAAAAGCCGCTATTGAAAAAAGCCATGAAGGAAATGGCGCGTATGCAGACTTGGCTACGTATGTAAAAGAAAACGGAGCATTTTTGAAAAGTATTGATGGAGTAAAAGACTCAGTGCCAGAAATAACGTTTGAAAAAGCTGTTAAACAAGTAATTCAAGATAATAAAGTAGGTAAATTTCAAAAAGCTATCGAGGCCTATTTGGTAGAGCTTGAACAAAAAGCAAAAGAGAACGAGTCTTCTGGTAAGCAGAAGGCAGCGGCCGTTGAGCGCAGCTCTAACTCTAAGTTAAATAAAGCGCTCGGTGGGGGCAGCAAAGGAGCGGCTAAGCGAAAAGCAGCGGCGGCAAAGGCATCAGATGACTCTGCTTCAGACGGCGCTTCAGATTCAGATGACTCTGAAGAATAATTTATGCTGCGCTTTTTACAAAGCCCCCCATATGGGGGCTTTTTTCATAATTTGCTTTTCTTTATAAAAGGCGGTAAATTATCCAAAGTATAAAAGGTTATGAAATGTCGGATATTATTTTAGATTCAAAAGCTGATCAATTGGCAGATGTTAGGGCTCAACGTTTTAGTACGGGGCGTGCAACGGTTGAGGCATTAGAAGAAATCCTTTATGAGCCCATTAAAGTATTAGATCATGGCTTTGTTCGTGTCGTTGATTATATGGGCGATGATGGTGCGGTTGTTCAAGCTGCGCGAGTGTCGTATGGCAAGGGCACCAAAAAAGTCAGTCAAGATCAAGGATTGATCAATTATTTGATGCGGCATCGGCACACGACTCCCTTTGAAATGTGTGATATTAAACTACACATTAAGCTGCCTATCTTTGTGGCGCGTCAGTGGATTCGCCATCGCACGGCTAGTGTGAATGAATATTCGGCACGGTACTCAATTCTAGATAAAGAATTCTATATTCCCGAGCCACAACATTTGGCTGCGCAGTCAGATGTAAACAATCAAGGGCGCGGGAACGTTTTGGTGGGTGCAGAGGCTGAGCATGTATTAACCTTGTTAAAGCAAGATTCTGTACAAGCCTATAATCATTATCAAGACATGTTAAACCTAGATAAAAATGGTCAAATGCTTGATGAAAGCAGATCTGGTTTAGCCAGAGAGTTGGCGCGTATGGAATTGCCAGTTAACTATTATACTCAATGGTATTGGAAAATTAATTTGCACAACCTGATGCATTTTTTGTCGTTAAGGGCAGATTCACATGCCCAATACGAGATCAGAGTTTATGCTGAGGTCATCTTGGATATTATGCGTCGCTGGGTTCCGTTATCTTATCATGCATTTACTGAATACCGCCAGAAGGGGGTTCATTTATCCCGCACGGGTCTTGAGGTGGTGCGGAGAATGATTAAGGGTGAAGTTGTGACCCAGGAAAATAGTGGGTTGACTTCGCGTGAGTGGGGTGAGCTTGTAAAAATTTTAGAAACTGAAGAATAAACTGCATTTTAACATTTCGTAAACCTTTTGGTATATACTGATAGTAGATCAAAATATAGGAAGCACATGGCCAATAGAACAAAGTTGTTTGAAGATGGTGGCCGAATTTTCTTTCAAGGAAATGATCCAGGTACCATTGTTCATTTTTTCAAAGATGACGCTTTGATTAAGGGAGAGGCGCTTACTATCAATGGTAAGGGCGCCATTAATAATCAGTTGTCAGAGCGCTTACACCAAACTCTTCAGGATTTGGGAGTGTTAACCACCTTTATGCGTCGATTAAATATGCGGGAACAATCACATTCAGTGGGTGAGGTTGTGCCTGTTCGAATCAAAATTCATAACTATACCGATTTAGATGTGAATCAAGATTATGGTGTAGATATGGGAACAAAGCTGCCTTATCCTATTTTAGAATTTGTGGGACCGACTCAACACAAAATGGATAAATTGATTACACCCGAGTTAGCAGAGGCCTTTGGGTGGATCAACAGCTATGAAATTGAAGATTTGAAGGCATTAAGTCGAAAGATTAACGATATCGTTTTCGGATTTTTTAGAGGTATTGATTATGATTTAATTGATATCATATTAGACTTTTCAAGGTTATATAAGGATGAGTTTTCAGACCCAATGTTGTTGTTTGCGGGAGAGTTAACACCAGAGACCTGTTCCTTGAGATCGCGGCATACGTTGCAAATCACTGAAAATTCGGTTGAAAATTTAACGCAATTCTATCAAGATATGGCCAGATTATCAGGTATTATTAAGGAAGCTGATTAATGGCGGTTGCACAAGATAAGTTATACTCTTTATTAAAAGAGGCGTTTGCGGATGCTGAGGTTACAATTCAAGATCTTGCGGGGGATGGTGATCATTATGCAGTAACCGTCAAAAGCCCAGCATTTAAAGGTATGACGCGAGTCCAGCAACACAAAATGGTGTATGATGCATTACAAGGGGCTATGGCGGCAGAGCTGCACGCACTAGCAATAAAAACAGAAGCGCTTTAGGAATTTTATCGATGTCAGATATTCAATCAAAAATTAAAGAATTAGTTGAAACTAATGATGTGGTTTTGTTTATGAAGGGAACTCCTGAGTTTCCTCAGTGTGGTTTTTCCAGCACGGTCATACAAATTCTTAATCATTTACAGGTTAAGTGTTTAGGCGTTAATATTCTTGAAGATCAAGAGATGCGTCAAGGAATTAAAGATTACACAAATTGGCCGACCCTTCCACAGCTGTATATCAAAGGTGAATTCATCGGCGGGTGTGACATTGTTAAAGAAATGTTCCAAGCAGGCGAATTACAAGCGTTGTTGACTGAGAAATAAAGAATAAATGTATAAAAACATAGGGTTGTTATTTTTCACACTATTTATATTATTCAGTCAGACAGTTGGGGCTCGGGGTTTAAAAAATATGCAAATAATTATCAATCATTCGGCATATAATCATGCTGATCACTATGAACGAATTTGGGGAATTATAGATTTTATTAATTCGTTGCAAAAAGGTTTGTTTACTGACGCAGAGCTTGATGAGTTTTTCCCAAAAGCACAAGAAGTTTATTTTGTGGACTATTTTAATTGTGAGTTTGAAAATGGAGGGCTGCATCAATACTTTCTAAACTCTCACTTTAGTAAAGACATGTATTCCATAATCATGCGTGGTCTTGAAAATATGAAGGCCTTTAAGCAGCTTGAAATATTTAAAGAAGCTATCGATACAGTGGAGCAAATGTCGCCGCAAGATAGAGAGTTATACTTATCATCTTTGCAAATGCACTATGAAAGAGAAAGTGTGCTAGAAAATGTCTCTATTAAAAAAGTCCATGATCGAATTAGTGCGCTTGCAGATAAAATGTTCGAGATCTTATCAAAAGATCCTTTGGAGCCTATTTGTTATAGGTATATTGCCTCATTCAAGAACTTAAATGTTGTTGGCGATAATCAGTATGATTCAGAAATAAGCAAAATCCTAGCCTTAGTCCCAAACTATGCACAACGAAAAAAAGAAGCCGACGTCCATTGGGAGAAAGAGCAGCCCGCTTATAATAAGATTGCTACCGATCTATGTAAGAGGTTCGGCATAGAGCTAAAATCCATAAATGTATTAGACTTTGGAGAGGGTATGGTTTCTCCCGAGGTTGTAGAAGAAAACTATAAAAAACAACGCAGACATTACCATATTTCTACAAATATGGGGTATATGTATATTGTTGATGGTTGGGATACTGCAACTTTGTATAAAGGTGATACCCACGAAGTCGTAGGTTCTATAAACATTCAAAATGAGACTGAGTAAAGTAGAGTTCAGATTGTTTCTAATTACAAGCGTTGTTGACTGAGAAA
>DITM01000004.1 GCA_002422845.1 Candidatus Paracaedibacteraceae bacterium UBA6184 | reverse complement strand
GATAGCCTTTTCGCAATTCTAGTTATTAGTATACAAAGTGATTCTGAGGTGTCAAGAAAAATGTATACCTATCTGGGTGATCGACTAAGTAAGGCATTAGCTCTGTTGTTGTATGCAGTACGTTCATCTGATCCATCAGGATATTCCGCGTAATCCATCTGCTGCCAATTTAATACTATATGGAGTTCCTTGATGATTAGCAAATTTTTCATAGAATACTGCGGCTCTGTCATGATAATTGGATCCAAGCAAGCTTATCCACGTGCTACAGATTGAATGTCATCTGGATTTGCATTTTTATCCTTTGCAGCTAGTTCGTAGAGTTCAGCAGCTTTTGGGCGGTATTTCGAGACAAGATACTTTAATCCATCTGCTGCACGTAGAATATCATCTAGAGTTGCCGTTGCATGCTTTGCAGCTAGTTCATAGAGTTCAGCAGCTTTTGGGTGGTATTTTGCTCCAAGATACTTTAATCCATCTGCTGCACTTAGAATATCATGTAGAGTTGCATTTTGATCATGTGCAGATTTTTCATGGAGTGCTGCGGCTCTGTCATTATAGTCCGCACGTTCAGGGGATCCTGCTGGAGAGAAAGATCCAAGACTACTCAATCCAATGGTTTTATAGAACATATCATCTGATGTTTCCCCTTCTTGCTCGGTTAATTGTTTAAAGAGTGTGCAAGCACTAGTATGATACTTGGTACGTTCATTAGATCCTTCAGGATATTTAGATCCAAGAACTTTTAAGTGATTTGCTGCACATTGAATCTCGAGTGGTGTTGCGTTGGATAATAGACCTTGTAATACATATCTTTGATGGGGAGTAAATTTTGGATCCTTATAAACAAGATCAAGAAGAGCATTACGCTCATGATTGCTGATCTTCTTTGCCCAAAGCTCTGATGCAAAGGCGGCATTCAATATGTCATTAAATGAATCCTTTTTAAGCTGGGCTTCAAGTTGAGCCTTTACAGAAACTTGAGAGTTTGATTCGCGTGTTACAAAGGCACTAGTTGTTGATTCATCGAAAGCAGACATTTGATCTGAACCAAAAGCAGTGGGTAAGGTAAGTACAGTTGTCATTAGTAGTGATTGAAGTATGTGTTTCATAATGTATCTCCTATAATTGATATATAAGGACGCTTGTCAAAAAGTCAAGTAGATCAACTGGGACGACGAAACTTTTCCATTGTTGGCTCTTAAAGTTTCACGAATTGCACGCTTAACAAAGATTTAATCTAGAATTTTCCATTCATTGTTAATGCGACAGGCTCGACCATATACATCGGTGCCTTCGTCATTAATATAAAAACGGACTAAAAACTTTCTGCATTTATTGCCATCCAATTCCTCAACTGGGTACACAAGGATGCTGCCCCGATGTTGATTATCCAAATTGCTCCACTTGGTATCCAAATAAGATGGACTTGTTTCCAGAGCTTGTTCTAATAATTTCATAGTTAAGTATTTATCTTTTTCACTTAAGATCAAAAACAAACTTTTTGGAAGAAATTTTCCTAAAAATTTATGAGTAGTGTCCAAATCTTTGGGTGATTGATACGCGGCAGATTCTAAAATATTTTGAGGGCTTGTCTGACCGAATAAGACCGCCCCCAAATCAATTATACCAAGACAAACTATAATTTTATAAGTTGTGTTCATAAACGCTTCTTAACTGAATTTAAATCAAAATTACATTCTTCAACTGGATCATTGTACACAGGATTAATCAACGAAAAGTTAATTTGGTTTTGCTTTTGATCCATCACGACCCACTGACGAAGCGCTATCGGGTTATCTGAGAAGACAAGGACTAAATACCCACCATTTCCAATGCCTTCTTTGGTAACGAGCATACGAATAGTTCCAAATGCTTTTCGGACATCCAGAACCTTAATGTCTTTCTCAAAATCCACAATATCCGACAATAGCGTTCCAAGCGGAGTTGAATCGGTACTTGTAGAGTTGACTTTATCCATTTTTTGATCGTAATAGCGAAGTTCTCCACCACTTCCGACCATAATCAATCCATAAGGTAAATCGTACTGAACGCGGATTTTACCGCCACGACGCAATACCAATGATCCTTGGTATAAATTTCCAGACTTAGGATCTGATTGACTAAACCGAGACTTTAATGAACGCACTGAGTTTAAATAGTTTTGAACTTGTTTGATCAACGCTTTTTTCGCAACGTCATCCACTTTGCCCTCGTTAGAGGCTGGGGCAGCAGCACCTACCAGAGACAATCCAATAACAACACCACCACACATCCAACGTGTAATTTTTCTTAACATTTTTATCGACCTCTTTCATGGGGAACTAAAATTTCTCGCTTACCAACGTGGTTCGGAGCACTAATGACACCTTCCCTTTCCATCACATCTACAATTTTAGCCGCACGGTTATAGCCGATGCTGAGATGGCGTTGAATAAAGCTTGTTGATACTTTACCTTCGCTTAGAACAATTGACAAGGCTTTATCGTATAATTCATCACCTGATCCTTCTTTTCCACCCACCATATCTGGGTCATAGCTTCCGTCTGTATCTTCAGCCACTGCATAAATATCCACATAGTTGGGATCTTGTTGAATTTTTAATTGCGTCACAATCCGTTCAACTTCATCATCCGCAACAAAGGCTCCATGAACACGGCGAATACGTCCACCGGCTTCCATGTACAACATATCACCCCGTCCTAATAGCTGTTCTGCGCCCTGTTCACCCAAAATAGTGCGACTGTCGATTTTAGAGGTGACTTGAAATCCAATGCGTGTTGGAAAGTTGGCTTTAATCGTACCCGTGATCACATCTACGGAAGGACGCTGAGTTGCCATAATTAAATGGATCCCTGCCGCACGCGCCATTTGAGCCAATCGTTGAACCCCGGCTTCAATCTCTTTACCCGCAACCAGCATTAAATCGGCCATTTCATCGACGACGACGACGATGTACGGGAACAGCGTCATATCCAAAGCTTGATCTTCAAAGACAGGGGCTCCTGTTTCTGAATCAAAGCCTGTTTGCACCCGTCTGGAGAGAACTTCCCCTGCATCCGTTGCGCGGCGAAGCTTATCGTTATACCCCTGAATGTTGCGAACACCTAATTGCGCCATTGAGCGATACCGCGATTCCATTTCTTGAACGACCCATTTTAAGGCCACGATGGCTTTTTTAGGTTCAGTCACAACTGGAGATAATAAATGCGGAATACCATCATACACTGATAATTCCAGCATCTTTGGATCAATCATGATGAACTTACATTCATTCGGAGACAGTTTGTATAACAGCGACAGAATCATGGCATTGATCCCCACTGACTTACCGGAACCTGTTGTTCCTGCCACCAGCAAATGAGGCATTTTTGCAAGGTCAGTGATAATGGGATGCCCACCAATATCTTTACCCAACCCCAAGGGTAATTGACATGAGTTATCTTGAAAATCAGAGCTTGATAGAATTTCCCTGAAGTATACCGTTTCACGATGTTCATTAGGCAATTCAATACCCATCGCATTACGTCCTGGAATGACTGAAACACGAGCTGATCTAGCACTCATTGACCGTGCGATATCATCCGCCAAACTGATAATACGTGCCGATTTCACACCCGCAGCCGGTTCTAATTCATACAACGTTACAACAGGGCCAGGTTTTACCCCAAGAATACGCCCCTTGACGCCGAATTCATTTAATACTCGCATTAAGCGTTCTGCATTTTCTTCTAGCGCTTTGCGGCTTAAACTTGGATCTTTGATCGATGGTGCTGATGGCGTTAACAATTCCAATGAAGGCGCTTGATATTGAGAACCATAGGTTCTAGAGACTCTTTTAGGTTCTGGCTTTTTAAAGGTTTTTTCTTTAAAGCTTTCAACAATGCCTTTCTTCTGAACGGGTTCAACAGCTGCGACAGGCTCATCATCATCCCATGGGGCAGCATCGTTATCAGCATAGTCTTCTTCCACATTATTATACGCGGCATCAAATGCAGGCTCACGTCGTTCCATCGATGGTTGAGAAGATTTTCGAATAACCGGTTCAAACTCATCTGAGTGCCGTGAAAAGCGATCTTTAATGCGTCGAGCTATCAGTGTGGTTGCATGCATTACAAATCGAATCGCAATATATGCATATTGCCCAATTTTTAATACTATACGACCCACAGATTTCATCATTTCTTGAATGTGTTGATTACTAAAGCCCAAGGATAATACGAACAGGCTAATCCCCAACAAGCCCAACGCTGATATTAATAAATAATATACAGGACTTGGCAATACCTTCAAAACTGCGGCAAGATAGGTTAGAATTAATCGCCCAAAGGCTCCACCAAAACCTGCAGGCATCAACAGTGCAACGTTTGAAAAAAGAGCTGCGAATTGAGCTTCGAATGCCGCCCCCATCACAGCAAATATTCCCGATGAAAGTACCGCAAATAATACTCGGGATCTAAGATGGGAAATACGCCTGCGTGATACAAAAAAACAACCCCATACCGCAAGAATAGCAATGTATGCAAACATCCCAATTCCAACCATTTGCAATAACAAATCTGTTTGGAAATTCATCACATAGTCTAACCATGATATATCTGTATGAACTGTCGTCACTGTGCTCCACGATGGAAAATTAGGATTATACGCTAATACCCCCCACCCCATCATAGCTGCAAACATTAAGCACAGTGCTCCCCATAAATAAGGATAAATAAATCGATACACCGCCCATACATTCTGCTGAATATCTTTTTTGCGATACGTCTTGGGGATGTAAATTTTTTTCTCCCTAGATTTTTCAGTAGATCGACGTTGTTGTACACTTCCCATGAACGTTTCCTTTTAAAACTGCACTAAATATACACTGATTCATTGAAAAAATCATCTTTTTCTAATCGCCAGGGATGATCCCTGGACCCATTAGTAGGATTGAACGCAATCAGACACAGAGTTTTACAAAAACGACTTGAGAGGATGTGAGGGAATCTGTGATGGACATTAGGGTGGCGGCTCAAGGGTGCTTTATGCGCCAAGCGACATTTGTCGCTACAAATCGCATTAGCGATTTGCTTGAGCCGCATAGACGCGATATCAACGCAACACACCTGGGCGATTCTTGAAACCCGTGTCGAAACAAATCGGATCTAGCTATCGGAGGCAACGGCACGTTGCTTAAGCCCGAGATTTATAAATTGATACAATCACACCACTGGTCAATAATCCCAACGTAATAGTCAACGATACACTTGCAGGGATTTTCTCAATACCCAGAATGTCTGCAATAAACATCTTACTGCCAATGAATATTAGAACTAACGCTAGCGCAGGCCTTAGATAATAAAAACGATGTATAATTGCAGCCAACACGAAATATAAGGCGCGAAGCCCTAAAATCGCAAAAATGTTACTGGTATAGACTATGAATGGATCTTGCGTTATTGAAAAAATTGCTGGGACACTATCAATTGCAAAGATAATATCCGCCAATTCGATCAAGATCAACGCGACAAACAGAGGGGTCATCCAGAGTTTATACTTATTCGTACCTGGATCAAGTTTACGCATAAAAAATTTTTCGCCATGGAATTCGTTTAAAACGTTAAAATACTTTTTTAATATCTTTAACACCGGATTCTTAGAAATATCAGGGTCAGTTTCCTTGACGACTAACATTTTTATACCCGTAAAGATTAGAAACACAGCAAATATGTATAACATCCAACTATATTCAGCAATGAGAGCAGCCCCTAAACCAATCATTATGGCTCTTAGAACTAAGACTCCCAGAATACCCCAGAATAATACTCGATGTTGCAAAATTCGAGGAATGTGAAAGAATGAAAAAATTAACGACATAACAAAAATGTTATCAATGGAGAGGGTCTTTTCAATGATGTATCCTGTGAAATATTCTTTTCCCGACACATTACCCAAATAATACCACACCCACGCACCAAATCCGCACGCCAAGAAAATATAGAATAGACTTAAGCACAGGCTTTCTTTAAGTGAAATTTCATGTGTATTCTTTTGCAAAATACCTAAATCAAAAATAAGCAATATTAGGACAATGCCGATAAAGGCCGCCCACATCCAAATTGGTTTTCCCAAGAAAATATCGTACAAAATATCCATAATATCTATTTCTCCAATAGCCACATGTTACCACTGGAAGGTTGCTATTGTCTTAACAAGACGTCATTTAACCCTGAACAGATTAATGTAATTTTTGTCCATTCGGAACGCTTGGATCAACCGTAATCAAAGCAATTTTTGCAGTTTCATCCGAAAACCCCACCAATAAAAACTGTGAGATAAATCCGGCAATGTTTCTTTCCCCAAGATTAATGCATCCGACTACAGATCGACCGATTAACGATTCAGGCGTATAGTGATGCGTAATTTGCGCGGAGGTTTGTTTAACCCCGATCTCTGCCCCGAAATCAACCCATACTTTATATGCTGGGTTACGTGCCTTTGGGAATGCCTCTGCTTTTACAACGGTTCCAGAACGCAAATCTACTTTTTCAAACTCTTCATATGTAATAGTTGCCATGACTCACACCTTTTATTATGTATTAAAAAGTTATAGCAAAAAATATATCCCTGTGATAGGTTTTGATTATGAAAAATTTAATCACATCATATCCTATCGTTTTCGTCGTCAATGTGGCCGTCACGGTCATATAATTTATCTATCCCCCTTATTGTTATAGTAAAAAATTAATCGCTGTTTTGGAGTACAAAATGAAACAACATAAATTAATGTTTGTATATGGATTTGCAATTTTTGCCATGTTTTTTGGCTCAGGGAATTTAGTATTCCCCCTGCAATTGGGTCAACTGGTTGGAAAAAATTGGTTTTTAGGCTTTTTAGGATTATTTGCAACAGGTATCTTTTTACCCTTCTTAGGGCTGTTTGTAATAAAACTTCATAAAGGGAGTTATCGATCGTTCTTTGCCGAGGGAGGAAAAATTGCAGGATTAATTTTACCCCTATTCACTTTATCATTGCTAGGTTCTTTTGGAGTTGTACCACGTTGCATCACTGTAGCACATGGTGGGATGGATTACTTATTCCCTGGATTATCTTTAACTATATTTAGTTTGGTTTTCTGTCTACTAACCTATGTAATTTGTCTTAAAGACAACATTATGGTGGAGATGATTGCTAAATTCATGAGCCCCATAAAACTTACTGCATTGGCGATATTAATTGGTGTAGGGATCGTGTACTCACCGACTATTTCGACAGGGATGCCGGCAGTATCTGCTTTAACTGAGGGCGTTTTGATCGGGTATCAAACCATGGATTTATTTGCTGCCTTTTTCTTTTCTGCATTGGTATTCAATCAAATTAAAGCCATTCTGCCCAAAACAAATGATCACCACGTCATTGCTAAAGCTGCCTTATCCCCAAGCATTGTGGGGGCTTTAATGTTGGCCGTTGTATACCTTGGGTTTGTATTTTTGGGTGCACATTACAGCGACTTAATTCAAAACGTTGAGCCTGAATTAATGTTACCCACCATTGCAACGTATGCATTAAACCCATCAGCTGCATTTATTATTGGTATCGCGATTGTCTTTTCATGTTTAACCACAGCGGTTGCACTGAATAATATTTATGCACGTTACTTGGTCGATACACTTAAATTAAAACCGTCTTATTTTCCAATAATGCTAGCTGGAACAACCGCAGTATCCTTTTTTATCTCTTTGTTAGATTTTAAGGGAATCGCTGCATTTTTGGCGCCAGCATTAGAAGTATCTTATCCTGGATTAATAGCCTTGACCGTTTTAAGCATTTTCATAAAAGACCAAAAAACATTAAAAAAGAGTGTCTTTTACACGATTACGTTTATAATGATTGCAGTGAAATTTTTGGGATAATGATGAATGCCGCACCTACGATTATTTTCGATCTTTCAAGACACTACTATAAAATTTATAGTACATACGCATCCTCCATTATTTTCTGTGGGCGATGAAATAAAGCTTGGAATTGTGCTGGCAGGTGCTAATAGCAAAAATCTATTTCTAAAAGACAAGAAAGATAATTTCTTTTTAGTTTCAGTCATTGATCAAAAAAGGGTCGATTTAAAGACTTTGTCGAAAGTTTATGGAAAAGGCGGGCTGTCATTTGCAAATGCAGACTATCTAAAAGCACATTTAGATTTAACGCCAGGTTCAGTAACGCCCTATGGTTTACTGAATGATACAGACAACAAAGTCACCTTTGTTTTGGATGAAGACTTTTTAGGACATAGTTTAATCAATTTTCACCCCTTACGAAATGATATGACGGTGTCTGTTGCGCCCAAGGATTTTTTAACGTTTTGCACACACATTAATCATACACCGTCAATCATTCGAATACCGGTACTTTAGGGTATTTACAGTACACCATCTAAAACACGAGACAATGAGCGTGCAACAGAATCTTGCATCTCTTTTTTCCAATCAATGGCGATACCATTCGCATCTAATCCATCAATTTTTCCATTGCCGAGTTCTAATGAAATAATTCTGTCAGTTTCTTGAATTAACGCAACGGCCAAGCTTTTTCTAGCTTTATCCATTTTTTCTTTAGCAAATGCACTCGCAGCTGCGATCAATTGATCTTTTTGACCCCCAGTTTCTACAAGACGACTTACTACATCAGCACTAAATCCAATTAAGCGGACAACTAAAGTATTATCAATAGGTGCAGATTTCAATTCATCTTCAGAAACTTGAACTCCTAATAATTTAGCCACTTCTTTTGCATATGAAATTTTCTTTCCATCGGCAATTCCATCCATTTTTCCATCAGCAAAATCATCCATTGCCATCGCCAAAAAGTGCGTTAATACTTGCCCTGCAAGCTCATTTAATAAAAAGCGTTCTGTTACTTTAAACGTAGTGCTAAATAAAGCACAGCATCCTACATTCCCCACAGCCTCAATCTTATCAGGTAAGCCTAATGTTGAACCGTATCCACGAATATGAGCTTTAATTTTTACTAAATCTTCGGCACTTGCAACGGCTCGTGATGCATCCGAAGCTTCTCCAAATGGTGCAGTTGAAACAATACTGCCAGGTACTCCAACACCATTTCCCGTGTCAACCGCATCTGGAAGTGCCGCTGATACCGCAGGCAGGCTAAATGATACGATCGTCGTTAGCAATAGTAGTGATTTCTTCATAGAATGACTCCTTTGAATATACATAAAAATTGAATGAAAATGGCGCTTGAGATGTACCATGAACTTAGTGTCGGACAAAAAAGTTATAAAAAGATTAATTTTGAAAAATTAGATCAATAAAAAAAGGCAGAGTTACCCCCCGCCTTTATATCTGGATCAATAGGAAAAGACTATTTTATCTCAGTTTTTTTTGGGTTTTGCAGGTGATTTTTTAGTAGGTGCTGCTTTTTTCTTTTTAGCCGTGGAAGGCTTGGCTTTTGTCACCTTTGCAGCTTTTTTATTCCCTGTCGAATCATTGGTCTGTGCTTTAGCTTTATCCAAGTCTTTTTCAACTTGGTGATTATCTTCGGCCGTATTTTCAATCAATTCAACAGGCACCTGCTGAGGGGCTGAAGCACGTGTTGATTCGGGTAATACTTTGGGTTCATCTATTGTAGTTGCTGGTTTGCTTTTTGATCCCATCCCTGCAACAAGGGTTAAGCTGAAGGCTAACGCAACAGTAAGATTAAATATTTTCATTCATATTTCCTTTTTTATTTAGTATAAAGGGACTGCAATTATATTGCAAAATATAATATAAAATTAGCCAACCTTTTCATAAATAATAAACAATTTACCACTATACTTACTTATAACACCCAGAGAACACAATATTATTTATTTCCAAAGGCTACTGAATATGGCTAATGTTGACACATCACATACACCGGATATTCAAGTTGATACAGATCAAGCGATTCTGATTGCTAGTATAAAAAAATTTCCTTTGCCTGCTACGCTTGATTTACACGCCTGCATTTTTGATCGTATTTATGCAGCAGGTTGTTATGCCAATTTATCGTATTTTTTAAGCCATCTACATCCCGATAATATCGAATCGATCCAGCATGAAGGGACCCGTCAATTAGTTAATACTTACAAAGACATTGCTGTTGATGTATACGATGATTCAAAACACCCAAAAGCTGGTGCAATAGTCATTCCTTTAGATAAAGAAATAATCATTGCCTTTCATGGAATGAACTTTACTCGAAAATCAGATCATATTACCAATCTTGAATCTACTTTAACGCATTATCCTTATGCTCCCGGGTTATATCATGCTGGTTTTTTAAGCATATCAAACGCTATGACTCCCAAAATCATTCATATTTTAGAAATGAAATTAGGTTCACTGCATACTTATCCGCATAAAATCAAAATTTATGGACATAGTATGGGCGCTGGTCTTGCACAACTGTTAACACAGTATCTGCAACATCAATATGAAAACTTAGATATTGAAACAATTGTATTTGGATCCCCAAAAGTAATGTGTCCACTGGCCGCACTATCGTATAATAAGAAAAACAATAATCGAACAATGCGAATTGAAAATCCACTAGACCTTGCGATTTATATGCCAGCACAGTTTATGGGGTATGGGGTCGTCAACAACGTGATTCTATTACCGAAAACTCATTCTGACGTGATGCGCAATCATGGGATTGAAGGGTATCTTGAATCGATTGATACATTGCGCCAGCAGTTCAGAACCCAAGGTATTCCGTCAGTATCTATGTCAGATTATATGGCAGCAAGTGCAAGGTTCAATCCAGTGCATCCTTGGATGTCATCAAACAATAGCAATAGCATTAGCACTAAATCTTCCGTATCAGAGTTTATGCAATTAATGGGGCACGGGATTAGCAAAGGTATTCAAAGCTTAATTCGTTTTTTACCCTTTAAATAAATATCAACATTATTTTTCATAATGTTCACTGTTTTTTAGTATTCACTTCGTATTCTGAATAGTGTTAACTTACAGATAGACACTTAAATAAAATTCAACTTAATAACGGAGTCTAACATGTCTAAGAAAACTTTATTATCCGCATTATTAATTTCAAGCTTTTCATTTTCATCGATTTCTGCGGCTGCAGATCTAAAGGATGCTACTACAGCAACCCAGCCAGGCGCTGAACAAACCATGATGAAATTCACATCAAATTCAAAAAAGGCTGAACAACGAATTTTAGCGATCAGTGATCAAACATGCCCAACGTTTCCATTTGCTCGCGCAGCAGAAAATAACGCCGATCAAATTGTAATTAAAAGCTCAGTATTAACGGCTATTGACCCTTGGTTCTTCCAAGGCAACACTTCATTGAAAAAAGTATCGTTTGAAGGCAGTACTATTAGTTTAGCCCCATTTGAGGGACATACATTCTTAGCTGGGTGCGATGCCATTGAAGCTGTCTCGTTTAAAGGCACCACAGGTGTAGACTTAGCGACATTCTTAGAACAGCATGCATCTCCAACCTTATTACAACGTATTTTGGATAGAAAATGTAAGCTAATTATTGACATGGCAGACACAGGAATAACCATGGCAAATTTTGCAAAAGATGGAGTCTATACTCAAGAGGCGATACACTTGCTAATTCGATCTTCAAGATTTATTGAACAAATCGCAAAAGAAAAAGCTGCTGCTCCAGCACAAAAAGGATGGGTAAGCACTTTAACACTTGGTTTATTCGGACAATAAACAGTCTTAACTTTTAGGGGAGTAAAAACGCTCCCCTTTTTTGCATTTTAAAGAGGAATTACCATGTTAATGAATATATTCCGAAGCTCTGTATGTGTGATGTTAATGAGTTTCTTTCATCTCTGCACAGCTAGTGAATCACATCTTGCTGAATCTGAGCATTCTGAAGGTGGTTCAACGCCAAGCCAATCTCGGGCTAGGTTTGCAGCATCTTCTTCAGATGATGAAATTGATGAGTCTCATGATGGGACTGCAACTGAAGTCGCTCAATCTGCCCTTCAAAACAACACTTTTGCATCAAGAATAATACCAACTGCACCCCCACCTTCTACACTGAAGGCCGCTGCTAAAGACCAAAACGAAGAAGAGTTTATTTCTGTTTCACCTCAGGTGCTAGTCCCCCCAACCATACATATTAATGGTGGAATGTTTGAGGATTTAATCATTCCTCGGTCAACAATGTGGTATACAAAAATAACCGTATCAAATTGCACGTGTTTTAATCCGTTAGATCCAACTACGTTTCAAAACAACCCAGCATTAACACATATTAGTTTAAGTAGTAGTCAATTAAACCTTCGTCAATTTGAGGAAAAGTTTGGAGAGGGCTGCGGGAATTTAACATGCATTGATTTACAAGATTTCTCTGATGTTTCTGTGACAGAGCAACCCCTTATGACACCTGAACGATTTGCTCAAATAGCACATCCGTGCTTATTGCAACGAGTTTTAAGTGAAAATTGTGTGGTGCTGATTTCACACCCAGAACGTCCAGTTGAGCCCTATAAATTAGATGAGATGAAAGAACGTTTTCTATCCAGTATCTTACAGCTGCGATCACTAACAAAAGCAAAAGAAACTATATCAGCCTATCAATCACTAATAGAGCTGCTTACCAATGGCGTAAGCAAACTAGACCCGACCCAATTAGCTGCTGCTGGTGGACGAGTACTTCTAAGTGTATATACAGGTATGTAAAAAATAAAGGGCTCATAAGAGCCCTTTATAATAATTAAAAACCAAGTTTTTTGACGATAGTATCTAACAACTGCTGAGACTTCTCTTTAGAAGCTATCCCTAACATCGTGCCATTAGTTATCGATGAAACATTTCCAGAGTGTAATTGAATTTGTGATTGCCCAAGTCCCAAATCTTTCACAAGATAATAAATATTATCTTGTGATTTTATTTCAGCATTTTCTCGACGGCTAACGCTAATTACTGTATAAACTTTTCCATGAATTGTTTCTGTTCTAACCATTGCGGTGGGGTATAATTTTTTAAAGAATTGATCTAATTTAACTTTTACATCTTCCACATTCAAGCTAACAGTGTACTTTCCATTAATATGTTCATGAGGATCATGCGGTGCTTGCTCTTCTTTGAATGCATCTATTAGTTGCTGCTTGAACTGAGGCGAAATCCCTTGAGGTTCTTCAAATTCAATATATGCATAAGTTTCAAATGTGCTTAACTCAGATTTATTAATTTCTGTCGTGTTTCCTGGATGAACAGTTATCTCATATAGCTTATCAGCAGTATATTTAACGAATGCAGACTTTCTGTTCCAAATAACTTCATAAATTTGTTTGTGTTTTTCAGACATTTTTTTCAACACATTTAAAACATACTGTTTGGATCCAACAACAAAGATTCTTCCCTCTTTATAATTAAATACAGAGCCAAACTTTCTATTTAAAATAGATTTTTCTTGAGCTTTATCTAAAAACGCATCACCATTGTATATGGTGCCACACCCAGATGTACATAGAGCGACAACTATAGCTAATAACTTATTTTGCATCTTCAACATCCTTTAATACATCTGATGTATCAACTGAGGAATATAGCTTCTCGATCAATACTTGTCCTTGAGTTTTTTGCATAAGTGATTCGCTTAATTTTTCAGACAATGATGGATATTTTTGATCCATAAATTTCTTTGCATCCGCAAATCGGTTGTGAATTTTAAAAATTGGCTGGAAACCTTTACCAGAGGTCGTTGATTTTTGAATTTCAATATCACCTAAATATTTTACTTCGCCTGGACGTACTGAAAAAGTAAGCGGATGGTATTTGTTTGTATATTGAGGCGAGCTAATTGTAATCGTATTTACAAAATTTCCACCGGAGTATGAGTATACAATTGAAAAATTTTTCAACATATATGTTCCAGCTTCTACCCGTGAGATAATATATTTGCTTTTTATCCCGCTTGTAGATATATGGTTGTATTGCGTAAATTTTAATACTTTATTCTCTAAACCCCAATTATTATTTGTATATAAGTACTTTGGATCCCCACCAAATAATATACCGTCTTTTACATGTTCATCTGTGATATATAAATTAAATACCACGACACCTTCAGTTGACTGTGGTAGTTCTCCATCTTTAAACAATGGTGTTTCTAACGAACACCCCTGAATAAATAACCCAACTGTTAAAAATAATGATTTTAATTTTTTCATAAGATTATCCTTCTCTAATTAATATTTCCCCAACCGCTTAGCACTTGGTAAACCTCATGCACTGGTAACCCCATCACCGCATGATAGGATCCCTGGATCGTTTTGATATATTTGCTGGCGATGCCTTGGATGGCATAACCACCTGCCTTGCCGATCCCCTCACCTGTTTGAATGTAAGATTCAATTTCTTGGGAAGTTAATCGTTTGAATCTAACGTCGCTTTCAACTAATTTTATGCTGATTTTTCCAGAGGGATGACATATCGCAACGGCTGTATAAACCGTATTTTTGCGACCTGATAACAATGTTAAATACCGCTTAACATCGTCATTAGTTTCGGCTTTATCCAAAATACGTCGACCCACTGCAACAACGTTATCAGCGGAAATGATGATATGATTAGGATATTCAGATGCAGCTGCAAGCGCTTTTTCCTTTGCTAACCGCAAGGCTAATTGACGTGGCAGTTCATCTTTCAAAGGCGTTTCATCCACATTTGGCGAAACGTATTGATCAACTGTGACGCCAATCAGCGACAGCACTTGCTTGCGCCGTTCAGAACTGGACGCAAGGATTATAGGAATTGTCACGATTTATTTAAACCGGTAACTGATCAGACCTTTTGTTAGGTCATAAGGGGTCATTTTAACCGTTACTTTATCGCCTTCTAAAACGCGAATACGGTTCTTTTGCATACGGCCTGATAGACGTGCTAACACCGTATGTCCATTTTCAAGTTTGACTCGGAACATTAAGTTTGGAAGCATTTCTTCTACTGTTCCGTTAAATTCGATATGATCTTCTTTTGCCATATTTTACTATCGTCTCCAATTAAATCCTTAGGGCGTTAATCAAATGATCATACGCCCTAAATCAAATGATCATACGCCCTAATGGAATATTTATAGTTATTGAGCTTGAGCTGCAGCAATTTTTGCAGCTTCTTTAGCTGCATCTTTGCGTTGAGCCCAAATTGCTTTTTCTTTAATACGAGCTGATTTACCACGACGATCGCGTAAGTAATACAATTTCGCACGACGTACATCACCACGACGCATAACTTCGATTTGAATGTTTGGAGAGAACAATGGGAATACACGTTCAACACCTTCACCATAAGAAATTTTACGTACTGTGAATGAAGAGCCCATTGCACGATTGCGACGAGCAATACATGCACCTTCAAAGGCCTGCATACGTTCACGTGTTCCTTCTTTTACTTTTACCATGACTTTTAAAGTGTCGCCTGGACGAAAGTCTGGAATCTTGTTGGCTGATTGCAATTTTAAAATTTGATCTTTTTCAAATTGTTGCAAAATATTCATGATAGTTTCCTTTCATTAACATACTTTGCCCATAAATCTGGGCGTCGTTCTTGTGTAAGCTGCTCTGCCTGTTGCAACCGCCATTTGCGAATGTTTGCATGATGACCTGATAATAAAACGTCCGGCACTGCCAATCCATTCCATTCTTGCGGACGTGTATATTGAGGATATTCTAACAATCCTGATGAAAAGCTTTCTTCTTCCAAAGATTCGGGTTTTCCAACGACTTCGGGTAGTAAGCGCACACATGCATCAATGATACAATAAGCCGCCATTTCTCCGCCTGTCATTACGAAATCACCGATACTGACTTCATCAAACTCATAATGATCAATCACACGTTGATCAATCCCCTCAAATCGCCCACACAGCATTATCATGCCTTGTGCATTGCTGGATAGTTCTTGTGCTTTTGCTTGTGTAAACGGCTTTCCTTTTGGGCTAAGATATACTTTAGATACCTTAGGTCCCGCCTTTGAAAGTGCCACATCCATAGCTCTGCCAATCACATCTGCCCGCATTAACATACCCGCGCCACCACCAAAGGGTTCATCATCTACTGAATGATGTTTATCCTGGGCATAGTCGCGTAGGTTCACTGAATTGCATGTCCATTTTTCAGCATCCAAGGCTTTTCCAATTAGCGACGTGCTAAGAGGTCCTGGAAACATTTCTGGGAAAATCGTCAATACGTGAATAGGCCAACTCATTCAGAGTCACCTTCATCACGAATAAACGATTCCGCCATATTAGAGATTACGACGCGGTCATTTTCCAAATCCACGGTGACAATAGCGTCATCCGTAAAGGGGATCATGAAGGTCTTATAATCATCAGATTTGCACTCTAATATGTCGCCTGCACCGAAATTTTCAACAGCGACAATTTTACCCAAGACTGCGGTCGTTTCCGACACAACAGTAAGCCCTGCTAAATCTGACACATAAAATGTATCATCTTCATCAACATCAGGTAGTTGATCTCTGTTAATATACAGTTCGGTTTTAGCCAGCATTTCAGCGTCATTACGGTCAGCAATACCATTCACACTTGCCACAAACATTCCACGAACTGTTCCAACGGATTTCAGCTTATATTGCTGAGTCCCTGCAACATTCGTTAACGGTTGATAGTCAAAAATGTCTGATGGATTTTCGCAATAACTGTGCACACACACATAGCCTTTAATGCCATGAGCTTTGGTAATCATTCCAACACAAAGTTTATCTGTTGCAGCAGTCATCACACCCATCCTTTAACTATTCCGCAGCAGGTTCTGTAGCTGGAGCTTCTTCTACTGCTGGAGCAGGTGCTTCAGCCTTTGCTTTTGCTTCAGCTTCCATCTTCATACGCTCTTGAGCTTTTGCACGTGGCAAAGATTGTTTAGTTTGTTCTGGACGAACAATTGGCGCAATTAAATTTGCATTTGCTAAAAATAATTCAACGCGATCAGTAGGTTGAGCACCCACAGACAACCAGTACTTAATGCGATCTTCAACTAAACGAATACGGTCTGCATGTTCTCTGGGTAACATTGGATTGTATGTTCCAACTTTTTCCACAAAACGACCATCGCGTGGAGATGTTGCTTCCGCAACAACAATACGGTAGTACGGGCGCTTTTTTGCACCAGCACGGGCTAAACGAATACGTAATGCCATCAGTTCTTACCTTTCTTACTTCATATTAAACAAACCTTTTAATCCAGCTTTCATCAAACCACTCATGCCCAGTTTTTTCATCCGTTTCATGATGGTTTCCATATCTTGATGCTGTTTCAAAAGGCGATTCACATCTTGAACTTCAACCCCAGATCCCAATGCAATTCGACGCTTGCGCGATGCATTCAGTAATTTAGGGCTCTTCCGTTCTTTTTGCGTCATCGAGCGAATAACCGCGATCTGGCGATGAATCACTTTTTCATCGATCTTGGTCTCGTCAATTTTGTCTTTCAGTTTGGACATTCCTGGCAGCATATTCATAATGCCCCCAAAACCGCCCATCTTTAACATATTCGACAACTGTTTTTCGAAATCGTTTAAATCAAATAACCCTTTTTGCATACGTTTTGCAAGAGCTTCTGATTCCTCTTGATCCAACGTTTCAGTCACACGTTCAACCAAGCCAACGATATCCCCCATCCCTAAAATGCGATCTGCAATTCGGTTGGGGTCGAATAATTCTAATTCATGTAATTTTTCACCCACGCTTAAAAAGCGAATAGGACATCCTGTAACGCTGCGGATGGACAATGCTGCACCACCCCGCCCATCACCATCAACACGTGTCAATACGACACCTGTCAGAGGGATGCGTTGTTTAAATGTTTCGGCAACAGTATAAGCTTCTTGACCAATTAAGCTGTCCGCCACAAATAAAACTTCATGTGGTGAAGTCTTTTTTACAACGACTTCTAATTCTTGCATCAGCACATCGTCAATTTGTAATCGACCGGCAGTATCCAGAATTAAAACGTCGTATCCTTCTTTTTTAGCTTTGGACAAGGCCTGTTCCGCAATCTGTACAGGTTTATCTGAATCATACCCCGCATAGGTTACGCCTACTTGCCCTGCCAAAATCTTTAACTGCTCACGCGCAGCTGGACGATACACGTCCAAGGATTCCATGAGTATTTTTTTGTTAGAAAATCGTTTTTGCAGGTACATCGCAAGCTTACCTGAAAATGTCGTCTTTCCAGAGCCTTGTAATCCCGCCATTAAGATGACCGTTGGAATGTGCGTCAGTTTTAGCTCTTGAGCCTCACCCAACACATCAACCAATGTATCATGGACGATCTTAACAACCATTTGTCCAGGAGTGATGCTTTTCAAGACATCTTGACCAATGGCTTTTTCTGTGGCTTTTGCAATAAAATCACGAACCACTGGCAATGCAACGTCTGCTTCTAATAACGCAATACGAACCTCACGCATAGCACCTTTAACGTCATCTTCCGTTAAAGATCCGCGGTTCTTTAATTTATCCAGAATACTGGTTAATTTTTGCGATAAAGCGCTAAACATTTTTTTCCTAAGACAAAAAGCGCAGTGCGCAAAAACTTGCGGACTAACGCTAAACTGAGTCTTTATAGCATATAAAAAAACTTAATGCTACATAAAAAGCAACGTGTGGTTGCATCCATGAGTTTAATCGAAACGCAACATTCTAGGTCGATTCGTACAATCCGTGTCGTGGTAAATTAGATCCAACCTAAAGGGTTCAAGGGTCACCCTTGGATCATACTTTTTTCAAAAAGCATGCCTTTAACATAAATTGCCCACTGCTTGTTTTGCAATCAACTTCATGATCACCACCCACAATGCGGATACCTTTTATCTTTGTTCCAACTTTTAAATTAATGGACGATCCTTTCACTTTGAGGTCTTTAATCAAAACGACATCATCACCATCTTTTAAAACATTTCCGTTGGCATCTTTTATCAAAAGATCAGATTGAGATTCCTGTTCTTGCTGATGAATTGAGCGTTCATCCCCACAATCAGCACAGATAAATAAATCACCATCCGGGTAAATATTCGACATTCCACATTTAGAACACATTTGATTATCCATAGCACTCTCTTTATTAGATCTGGTTGAGTATATCCCTAAAGAAGGTTTCGTGCAAAAAATAAGAGTCATTGATGGAAATTGGTGAAGACAACAAAGGTTTTTCAAATTATTTTTTAACCTTGCATTAACGGTTAAAGGCATATATTCTCAATAAGATTAAATTTATTAAAGCAAATGAACCTTACTCTTCTTAAATTATTGAATACTAACCGATGGTGGCGATGGCCAAGCTCTTTTGCATCTGTCGTATTTAGTGTTATAAATTTTAATGGAGTATATTATGTTTCGTCGTCTTTCAACTGTTCTAATTAGCCTTACGCTAACATTCACATCAATTTTTGCCGTCCCTTTTAAAGTTGCTATTGCAAACTTAGGATCTCACAAAAGTCTAATTGACGTGGTCAATGGTATTGAATCAAAGGCAAAAGAGTTAGGCTTAGATGTTATCTTTGATGTTCAACATGTCAATTTTGATATGACGCAAATTCCCAAGATGTTGACCGCGTTTAAGGCTAAAAAGCCTGATATTTTGATCACGCTTACAACATCAGTCACTCAGCATGCAAAAACTATTTTTAGGGGAACCTCTGTCCCTATTGTCTTTGCAGCAATTACCGATCCTGTAGAAGCAAAGCTGCTGACTTTCCCAAACACGCCAACGGACACTATGACGGGAGTATCTGACCGACAAGATGCCGCGTCAATTATAGCGTTTATAAAACATCACCTTCCTTGCGTAAAACGTATTGGTATTCCCTTTGCTCAAAACGAAGCCAATGACCGAGCTTTACTTGAATCATTTAAAACAGCCGCCAAAGATATCGATATCGTGCCCATCCCCGTGGATAATTTGCAAGACTTACCCCATCGGATTCGAGCAGCAGCATCATCTGTCGACGCCCTATATGTAGGCCCCAGCAACATGATACAACCTGCTCTGCCTGTCATCATCCAACAGGCTAATCGAGCAAACGTGCCGGTATTTAATTTTAATGAAGCCGCTGTTACATCTCACCAAGCGTTAGGTAGCTTTTCCGTGAGTTATATGCATTTAGGTCATGCCGTTGCAAAGATCTTAAAAGAGTTGATGGACGAAAAATCTATATCTTCGATTGCTCCACTATATCCAAATACTGATGATCATTATGGCACCGTTAGTTCAACCGTTGCAAAACGACTTAAGATAAGCCTGCCATCTAAGCCTTATCCAAACGTCACCTATGTGGGTCAATAATCATGCTTACACTTAATAATATCACCGCGGGTTATGGGGCTAGAACCATCCTAAACCAGTTAAATCTAACGATTCACCGCGGCGAGTTCGTCCATATTCTGGGAGAGAACGGCGCAGGAAAATCAACACTATTTAGCACTATATTGGGAAAATTGCCCTATAGCAGCGGGTCTATCGACCTGGATGGGAAATCAACGAGTTCTCTATCTGCAAAGGAACTTGCAAGCAGCATCGCCTATGTTTCTCAAAATACCTTACACGGAACTGTGGGAGATTTTACGATACAAGAGAATATGGAAATGGCTCTATTAAGAGGGCGGTTTGCTCCTCTATTGTTCAGAAAAGCCGACATTAATCACATTAAACAACAGTTGAGTTTGTGTGAGCTTGGATTGGAAAACCGCCTATCTACAAAAGCGTCTGATCTGTCAGGGGGGCAACGTCAAGCCTTAAGCTTGATTATGGCGTTGCAGCAGATGCCCAAGGTTCTGTTACTTGATGAGCACACATCCGCCCTTGATCCCAACACAGCAACGCGAATCATGGCATTAACCCATAGTATTGTGACTCAACATAACATCACATGCGTGATGATCACACATAATCTTCAAGAAGCTATTCAATATGGTGATCGCATCATTATTTTACACGAAGGCACCGTTGCAAAAGAATTTGATGCAACCCAAAAAACAACCTTAACGCATCATAAGTTGATTGATACGCTTCTAAATATTGGAGTTTTTTCATGCTAAGCATATTTTTAGAGTTAATCCCCCTATCGATTATGCAAGGGCTTATACTATCGCTACCTGCAACAGGCATCATGATTTCATTTAGGTTATTTAATACCGCAGACCTAACCCCCGAAGGTACCTTTACCTTAAGCGCTGCAATCACGGGAGTGTGCCTAAGCCTGCAGTTATCACTCCCCTTAACCCTGTTATACGTTATCATCGGATGCGGCAGTATCGGGGCATTAAGTCGGTATATCAGCCACACCTTAAACATAGATCCATTATTATCGGGTATCATTATCTTAACCATGCTGTTTACAGTTTATCTAAGAATCATGGGGACGTCCAACCTCCCCCTGTTCGATGCACCCAGCCTATTCTTAAAAAATGCCGACGATAGTTTAAATTATGTGATTGCCTGTGCTTTTGTCATCATCCCGCTGATTGGGTTGTATGGGTATTTAAAAACCTATTCTGGGTTAATCTTTTTAGCCACGGGTAAAAACCCAATACTCTGCAAGTCGTATGGATTTTCACCCTTAAATTTTGGACTGATTGCTGGTAGCCTTGCAAGCATATTCAGCGGCATTGGCGGATCGTTAATGGCGCAATATCAAGAATTTGCCGATGTGAATATGGGGATTGGTATTTTAGTTCAGGCGTTAGCGTCTTTAATGATCGGAGAAGTTTTATTGCCCCCACAGTCGATGTTACGACAACTTATCGCCCCCATCATAGGATCCATTGCCTATCAAATCATATCCGCATTTATCATCAGCCTGGGGTTAGCCCCAACGGATTTAAAATTAATGACTGGCGTTTTGGTATTAGCCGTAATTTTTATGCGACATCATAATATTGCATTCTTTAACAGGCTTGCGACCAGCAAGCCAAAGGGTGGGAAATCGTAGGGAAGCCCACTTGGGCTTCATCTCGATTGGGTGGGCAATGAAACGTCTCCGAAGCGTAGCGAAGGAGTCTATTCAGCTAACTCTTTCACTTTTAACTCAAAGCCTGCTTTTCGTTTCATAAACCGCGTTGGATAAATCATTGATAAATGCCCATCTTCCAACCCTTTAATGTCTGATGGAGCGGGAAACATGTGCGCATAGGAGGGAAAACCTTTACGATAGCGATGCAGTGATTTAATGGGTTTAAATCCACTTTTTAACATCAACCGAATGCTTGCAATATTTTCCTCGCTAGCCGTTGCAAAAACAGTATCCAACGGAGCTTTTTTTCCGCTCGTATAATTCACAAACACCGGAAGTTTTGATTCTTGCAAGAAAACACACCATCGATATAACGTCTTCATTACCTCAGTCGCCAAGCCTTTCCCACGTGCCGATGGATCTGCCATGATATAAAATTCGCTAACTCCGGCGGCTTGAAACAATCCCGCCCCCACCAACATGACAGGACGTCCTTTGTGAACCACCACAAATCCCCCAGTTAATTGGCGATATTGCCAAGGGGTTGCATATCGCTTTACCGCAGCTAATGACTCCTCTTTAGTTCGAACCTCACCAGCACCCCAATATTTCATGGTTTCTGGGTCTGTATAAATATTTTCAAATAGTTTTTTGTGATCAGGGTTATTCTCGTCGCATCGTTCTAGATAAAAGTCTTTACCTAAAATAGCGACAGGCATGCGCTGCTGGCTGTCCCAAAAAATTTGATTCTTTTCCGCCAACTCGGCAAGCGAAGGGGGTAGCTTATCCATAAACGCAAATATAATAAGCAACACATAAACAAGAGACCGTTTCATAGATAATTTCCGTAATTTATTAGGGAGTTATAGCAGATTTCTTGCGGCTGCACCAGTGAAGTTCCCTGGACGTTATCTCTTATGAAAGTGTGCTTTTAATAACAACAGCTATTTATCCGACCTAAAAAGGTCATAAAAAAAGTGCCTATCCACCGGGATAATAGCCATCGGGTTTTAGCATATCTAAAAATTCTTCAAAGCTATTGGCTAAGAAAACTAACCCGCCATCTATTTCACTATAACTGTGTGCCCAATAATACACTTTGGGCTGTGGATCATCTTTTCCATTTTCGTAGAAGAAATAGAAATAATCCCCATTTCCTGTTACACCAAAGGGTACAAATCGTTCGTCCTGTGGTTGATGTTCAGGTTTATATAAATAGGCTCCAACGATATAATTTGAGTCTGTATCATCAAAGGATAAAAATGCACCAAGCCCATTAACATCATAACGCCCCCCTGGCATAATCAATTTGATTGCATTATCTTTTGGGGCTCCTTTATCGTAATCTTTAATTAGATCATATAAGGGATATGGAAACTCTACACCAATTAAGTGCTCAGCTTTTTCAAAACTCTCTCTACTAAGTGGATTGGGATAATTATCTTCCATAACTACATTTTTATAAGCCATAATCATTTCCATTTTAACAAAGACTTTTATTCTGGAATTACGCCCCATAACGCATCAATCAACATCCATCCTTTTTGATTAGCAATACGAACTTTTGCGTATTTTCCCTTAATGTCTTTTAGGAATTCTCCCTCAACGCCTTTTTCAGCCTTTAACATCACCGTTTCAGGGTTTGTTGGATCTGAGATTAATGAGGCCATCTCAGTCTTAACCCAAACGAGCATGGTATTTGATAGCAGAGTTTTATGGATCCAGCCTTCTTGTCCATCCATATCTTTGATCTTTCGCCAAAAATCAAACTCCGCAATGACCATCAAGGGAATATTTTTTCGATTATACACCACTCGCGTGGGATAGTTATTTCCAGGCCCAGCTCGCAAATTCACTTTGTTCGCTTTGGTCATGACAAATCGTGGGATCGGTAACCCGCTGCCCTTAAAGGCTGTTTTCGCCTGAACGGGTTGAGCGGAATCAATGTTTCCGCTCACCCCCCCTATCAGACCGACACATATGCAAATGTACCGTATCATTGATTATGCTCCTGTGGATCCAAAGCCCCCAGCGCCGCGTACTGTTTCAGAAACAGTATCAACGTGTTGTAAAGATGCTTTTGTATACGGTGCAATTACCATTTGAGCAATGCGCATACCTGCACTAATCGTAAATGGCTCATTGCTTAAATTCACCAATAAAACCTTTACCTCGCCACGATAATCTGCATCAATCGTACCTGGAGCGTTTAACACGGTCACTCCATTTTTATAGGCCAAGCCTGAACGCGGGCGAATCTGAGCCTCATACCCCTCTGGTAGCGCCATAATAAAGCCTGTGGGTACCAAGACGCGCTCCATAGGAGCAACGATAATATCCTCCACGATTGCAGCCATTAAGTCCATCCCGGCACTATGTTCAGTAGCATAGGCTGGAACACCTCTGGCATGCGGCAAAAGTTGTATTTCAAGGTTTAAAGTGCGTGTTAATGTATCGATCATTTATTTCCATCCTTCATGTATGGCGACAATGCCATCGGTTAAATTTGTATACGTTACTGTTTTGAATCCTGCGGATTCTATCATATTTTTCAACGTGGGTTGATTCGGAAAATGCTGAATACTATCCACGAGATATTCATAGGGCGGATCCTCTAATTTGGGCACGATATAATTCCCAAGTTTAGGAATCACATTCTGGCTATAAAACGTGTAGACAGCATTCACGTGTTTATGCTGCACCTCGCTAAATTCCAAGCATAGAAACTGCCCGCCGGGTTTCAAGACCCGATAAAACTCACGCAGTGCGGTTTCTCGATCCGTCACATTTCGCAACCCAAATGAAATGGTAAGTGCATCAACACTGTTATCATCAAAAGGTAACGATTCTGCGGATGCTTGAACCCAGTTCACACCCGCAACTATGCCCTTATCAATCAGCTTGGCTTTGCCTTGCCCCATCATCGATTCATTGGGATCCACGGCGGTTATACATGGCGCAAGCCCATGACTTACGATTTTTTTATGAATTAATCGAGCAATATCGCCAGTTCCAGCAGCTACATCAACATAATGTGCATCTGGTTTGATTGACAATCGTTGGACAAATTGACGTTTCCAAACCCGATGAAGCCCAAAACTCATCAGATCATTCATCAAGTCATATTTACTTGCCACCCGATTAAATATGTTTTTCACACGGTTAGTATGTTCAGACAACTGATCTATCATAATAAAAATCCCCCAAGAATTCTTTGGGGGTATTGTAACATAACTTCAAAATAGACTTAGTATGAAAAAAACGTTATTCGCTTCGCACGACCAACGCATTACTAATTGGCTGACCTTTAAAGGTTGCAAGCCATGCTTTAATCAAATTAATATGCTCTACTGGACTTGTGCGGGTTGTTCGAATGGCCGCCGTCTCTTGACTTAAATGTAATTTATAAGACTGATCTTCAACCAAGAAATGAAACACTGAGTTAGCCCCATCTAAGCTATCAAACCTGACCCTTTTTAGCCCTAAGCCATCAGCTTCATATTCTAATTTTGGTAGAGAAGATATCCAGATAACTCGATCAGAAGACTCTTCTTTAAATTTAAAATCCCCGCCCTCTCCATTATTCGCCAGGTAAAATACATGCTCTTTTTGATCACTGCTAAATTCATTCGTTAATTTTTGCGCCATAGCGTCACTATCAAACCTAACGGCTTGCACAGCATCCGAATTTAATTCAGAGGCGTTCACAGGTATAAATCCAACTAAAAAAGCAGTGACTATATACATATATTTCATTTTAAAACATACTTTGACTGGCAAAATAAATTTTAATACCGTACACTAAATAAAAAGAAACTGCCATGTTCATTATTACATACGTTCAAGATTTTATTGCTCACATTCAGTTAAATTCACCAACGTCGTTGAATGCCCTAACGTTAGAAATGGGAAAGGATATCGCGTCCACCCTTCAAACATGGGAATCGAACCCACGCATCAAAGTTGTTATTATTGAAAGTCTTGTCGAAAAAGCATTTTCTGTCGGCATTGATTTAAAAGAGTTCACCACGAACAATACCCCTGAATACCGACGGAATTTCTTAGACTTATGGAATAGTATAGCAACCTTCTCAAAACCCATTATTATGTCGATTCATGGCTATGCATTTGGAGGAGGTTTAGAATTTGCACTGATGGGAGATGTTTTGATCGCAGCAGATTCAACCATGTTTACACAACCTGAGCTGAGTGTCGGAACCATTCCAGGCATCGGAGCTACTCAACGATTACCCCGTCGTATCGGCATGTATCGCGCCAACGACATGATCTTAACAGGTCGCAGAATCGATGCTGAAACTGCCTTAAATTGGGGGTTAGTCTCACAAGTTGTACCGCTAGATCGATTGCATCAAACAGTCACCGATACCGCCAATCTTATTGCAGCGAAGTCTCTTCCCATTTTGATCAAAGCCAAGGCCGCGTTACGGTTAGCTGAAGAACACCCCCTAAACAAAGGAGTCATTTACGAACGAGATTTATTTCTAAGCACGTTCGATTTAGACGATCAACAGGAAGGCTTTCAAGCATTTTTGCAAAAACGCCCCCCTGTCTTTAAAGATTGTTAGATTATTGGGTCATTAACCACGCAAACGTTTCGTCAAATGACAGTTAATCTATAGGATTAGATCGAACTCTTGAAAAATAGTCAATATATAAGAAGAATTAGCCAGGGTAACCGTGTCCGTGTTAAATTCACCTGTGACATTAATCATCAGGTGGGTGCCATGTATCAAAAGCCAGGGCTTAAGACAGGGACAGCTCCCGTTCTATACGTATTCGCCCCAGGAATTATAAGAAGATCACGAGTTCCCCAGCCACGTTCACTTTACATAAAACCATTGTTTTTTTAAACTAAAAACCACTCAAAACCATCAAAAGTATAAAAATAGTATCAAATTTGTCAAAAAAACCCTAAAAATGCTGCAAATACTGGTTTTTTTCATTGCGTTATCTGAAAATATCGATATATGATCATGTGTAAATTTTTATTTAGGAGCAATTTAATGAATACAACTGATTTAATCGATGCGATCGCAAAACAAACAGGAATGACGAAAGTTGATTCCAAGAACGTATTGCATGGAATTTTTGATACTATTAGCCAAACTTTAAAAAGTGGCGATGAAGTTCGCGTAAGTGGATTTGGTACATTTGTTGGCAAAAAGCAAGAAGCTCGTCAAGGTCGCAACCCACAAACGGGTGCGGCAATTAGCATCCCTGCCTCTATCCAAGCAAAATTTCGCCCAGCAAAAGAATTAAAAGAAACGTTAAACGGAAAATAATTTCGCTTAACACAAAAAAAGCCCGGAAGATTTCCGGGCTTTTTTAGTATTTATTTACGATTTAGGCTTAAGAACATCAAAGTGTCCACCACTCCATCGAACATGCACGACCGACGGATCCCAAACGTTATCAGCTGGTGCACTAAATTGGTACAGTTGAACTTTGCCTGTTGGCTCATCCCGAGACGACCAAACTGCCAAGTTTAATCCCAAACGTTCTTGAACCCCAAAGATTAATCCCATTGGCAACCATGACGATCTGCCATTGTTTTTTGCAAATACATCTGTGATACCCTGCGATAATTCCGCCTTGGTATTTAATTTAGATGCCGACACTCCGCTTTCTATTAGCTCTTCCTTAAGCGCTGTCTGAAATGCTTCATATCGTTCGAAATACATATTTTCAATACGGCTTTGAAGTAGCCTTCTAGCCGACACAAAATCTTCTGCTGAAAATGATCCTAATCCTGATCTAAACTCTGCTAAAGCAGCTTCAGCTAGTTTCGACGGACTTCGATAATCTGGATCAGTTGCATACTGCGAACTACTACTTGAAACAAAGCTATCTACTTGAGCCAAAACTGCATTCACATCGCCAGCACTTGACGCATGATTTAATCCAGCGACCGCATCATGAAGGGAACTTCGCGATGCATAAAAGCCCTTATAGACATCCTCGTTATCTTGAACCGCAGCTTGCAGTGCCGCGACAACTTCATCACGCGATCTATCAATCGCTGTAAACGCACAATTTCCATCTCCAGGAACAGATATTACATCAAATTCTTGTCCCGAACCTGACGCAACTGTTTCTGCATTAATATAAGACGTTGTAGATAAAAGAAGTGTAGCTGTTAATAGTACTTTTTTCATGATATCTCCTTTGCGTTTCTCCAAGGTGAATATTACTGAACAAACGTTAACAAATCCTTAATTTTTACATTTTTTTCATATATATTAATTTTTGTTAACATACACACTTTACACACCAATAAAAAAGAGCCCTTAGCGAGCTCTTTTTTTATATGTGCAAATAGACAACTTTATTTTTTCAGTGATGAAAATGTCAGGTTAATCTGCATGTTTTCTAATCTGGGATAGGTAGAATTCGGCTCACCATACAGCTTCAAATCCTCAATAAATCGCATCACCAAATTCATACCAAATTCACTATGCGACACCTCACGACCACGAAAACGCATATTCATTTTAACCTTATCGCCATCTTCTAAAAACTTTATCGCGGCTTTTAGTTTAACCTGATAATCATTTTCACCGATACGTGGCTTTAATTTAATTTCTTTAATTAAAACAATCTTTTGCTTTTTCTTTTCTTCAACTTTTTTCTTTTGAAGTTCAAATTTGTATTTTCCGAAGTCCAACGCCTTACATACAGGTGGATCTGCATTAGGAGAAATCTCTACTAAATCTACCCCCGCATCATACGCTGCTTTTAAAGCTTCTTTAGGGGACATCACACCAATCATTTCGCCATTGGCATCAATAAATCGAACACTCGGAGCCTGAATCTTTTCATTAATCCGAATATTATCAAATGGAGAGCTCATCTATACCTTTCTCTGTTAATACGGCTCTAAAAAGAGCCCCGCCTAAGCTGGTGGGGCTGCATTTGCCTTCATCATAGCAACAAAATCTTTCAAAGTCATTACTGTTTGCTCTTGTGAGCCTAATTGACGCAAAGAAATTGTTTGCTCTTCAGCTTCTTTTGCACCCACAACAGCAATATACGGAATCTTTTGCACACTTAAATCGCGCACTTTATAGCTAATTTTTTCATTACGCAAATCCATACCGACTCGCAATTCTGCCTCTTTTAATTGATCGCAGATGATTTTCGCATACTCATTGGCACTATCCACAACCGTTGCAATAACGACTTGAGTAGGAGCCAACCACAGCGGCAACTTTCCTGCATAGTTTTCAATCAATATACCAAAGAATCGCTCAATCGATCCCAAGATAGCTCTGTGCAACATCACGGGGCGGTGCTTTTCACCGTCCGACCCAATATAGTTCGCATCCAATCGTTCGGGCAATACAAAGTCTACTTGTAACGTTCCACACTGCCAATCGCGACCGATTGCATCACGCAACACAAATTCTAATTTAGGCCCATAGAATGCACCTTCACCGGGATTTAATGTATATTCAAGACCTGAAGCTTTTACAGCCTCCATTAATGCACCTTCGGCTTTATCCCATGTGGCATCAGTTCCTGCCCGCTTTTCAGGACGATCTGAGAATTTAATTCGAACATCCGTAAACCCAAAGTCTTTGTATACGCTCATCAACAGATCACAAAATGCTTTTGTTTCTGACGTAATATCATCTTCCTGACAGAAAATATGTGCATCATCTTGCACGAACGAACGAACACGCATCAATCCATGCAATGCACCTGAAGGTTCATTACGGTGACAACATCCAAATTCAGCCATACGCAATGGTAAATCACGATAACTTTTAATTCCTTGGCGGAAAATCTGAACATGACAGGGGCAGTTCATAGGCTTTAGTGCAAAGAGTTTATCTTCAGTTTCGGAAATAAACATGTTCTCATGAAATTTTTCCCAGTGCCCTGAGGCTTCCCACAAAATACGATCCACCATGATGGGCGTATTCACCTCTACATATCCCACTTTGGAAATACGACGTCGGATATAGTTCTGCAATTCGCGATATATTGTCCAACCTTTTGGATGCCAAAACACACTTCCTGGCGCTTCATCTTGCATATGGAACAAATCCATCTCACGACCTAACTTACGATGGTCGCGCTTTTCTGCCTCTTCTAACATATGCAAATGTTGCTTTAATTGTTCTTCAGTCGCCCAGGCTGTTCCATAAATACGTTGTAACATTGGATTCTTAGAGTCACCACGCCAATAAGCACCCGCCAACTTCATTAACTTAAAGGCTTTACCCAAACGCCCCGTAGACGGCAAATGAGGCCCTCGACATAAATCCAGGAATTTACCTTGGCGATATAAAGAGATGACTTGTCCTGCTGGAATATCGCGAATGATTTCAGCTTTAAACTTTTCACCAATGGATTCAAAATATTTAATTGCTTCATCACGATCCCATTCTTCACGTTGAATCGGTTCATTACGATCAACAATTTCGCGCATGCGTTGCTCGATACCCTCAAAATCATCCGTCGTGAATGGCTTATCTCGATAGATGTCATAGAAGAAACCATTTTCAATAACCGGACCAATTGTAATTTGAGCATCCGGATATAATTCTTTAATCGTTTCTGCCAATACGTGTGCCGTGTCATGGCGCAAGATTTCTACCCCCTCAGGATCGTCTTTAGTAATAATCCGAAACTTCCCACCCGCGGTTAAAGGCACATTCAAATCTTTTAATTCACCATTCAATGAAATGGCGACAGCCTTCTTCTCAAGCGATGGACTAATGCCTTTCGCTATATCTGAACCTGTAACCCCAGCTTCTATTTGCTGTACACGCCCGTCGGGAAATTCAATCTGCATTTTTATATCCTTGTTTAACTATACTGCTTTTTTTAGTACATTGAAAAAATAGCCCCCTTTTGTCAAGGGAATCTTCATCTTTTATATGATATTCTATACTATGTTGTTTGGAAAAGTAAAAATGCTTCGATTTATAATAATATGCAGCCTTATGATTAATTTTATTTCTGCAAATGCTCTTACCCTCGACGAACTGAAAGCACCCAACGTATTTAAAACTAAAAGTCAGTTCACTTTTAAAGAAATGATTATTTCCTTTTTTAGCAATAAGGAAGTTTCTTATCTTGTATTTGATCTTGTATTAGAGCGAGATGCAACTGTCCCTTCAGAACCACAAGAAGAAGACGTACCTCTAGTTATCGATGCGTTGATATCGGATCTTTTTCCAACCCTTAATCTATTTAACCCTGAAAAAAGCACTACATTACAGCAATCGCTGCAACAACGCATCGATAGAATTTTAAGAATAAAATTCAAATGGATTACTGGAGTCAAAGTATTAAACATGCGCATACAAGTTTCTGGAAACGAATGATATAATAACGAAAAACTGGTTATATCATTTGGTTGCGCGAATACATCTCTCTAACCTATGAGTCACTGGACTTATCCTAACACTTAAAGTTACATCTTTGAACCCAACGGCTTCTAATGCTGGTTTCTCAATGTTTTCAAAGCGTAACCTCACCGCATGATCTAATGTTTTTTGTGTTATTGGAGCAATATACGGAGCAAACTTAGCACTCCAATCACTTAATAAAAACAACCTTATTTGACTAGTAAGATAGGGTATATCTTTCACAGTTTTAACTTGTATCGTTGCCTTAGACGTTACGCTATCCCAAACCACTTTATCGTTTGTGTTATCGAAGGAGTATCTTGATGGATTCCACCACGCCCAAGGGTTCAACCACCACTTTACCCAAGCTCTTATATTTGCGGACCATGCAACTGTATCAAATGCTGATATTTTTTTAACGGTACACTCATTACGAGTGCCAGCGCTTTCATTCACACTGACGTCTGGAACAAAAATGACTTCAAGCACATCACCTGGTTTAAGCCTTGCATAGTCTGATTTTAATACATCTGTCGTAAATCGCTTTAGAGATGCCTCTTCACCGTCACGCTCTGAATAATAAATTTTTAAGTCTGGAAAATGAGATGGTTCAAATTCTGGATTGTTGGCTTGATTCATAGGTGTTACTAAAAGATCAGGTGCATCATCATTTTCCTGAGATGCTCCAGACGAATCCATGTTTCTTTCCACTGGAGTGCCTGATAAATTAGATTCAGATTTTGTATCTTGACTAAGCACAACTTCAGATGCCTGTGTGAGGATTTGAGGTTCTCCAGATGGATCCTGATTTTCTTTCACTAAAGCGTCTGCCGAAGTAGGCAGGAATAATTGCGTTAGAAAACCTGCCTCTCCAAACTGAAGTCCAGCCGAAGGTTCAGCTTGAGGTCCTGCCTGTGGAGTGTTTTGAGGAGCGATAATACCATTTGTATCTCCCCTTAATGGAAACTTTCTATCACAATCATCAAACCCATTTACAGGACTAGCTGCTGCAAAATTTGACGAAAGACAGGCAGCATACGTTAATAGCATACATAGTTTTTTCATTATTATTCCTTGTGCTTTACAGACGATTAAAATCACTAATACAAGGTTAGTATGAAAAAACTATTAAGCTGTGTCTATATTTTTATGCGACTGGCACCCTACGCAATCGTGCAACAAAAAACCCATCCGTACGATATGTATGCGGTCTGATGTTTAACATTTCATGTGTTGCACCATTAAATTCAATGGATTCAAGTTTAAAATCTGCATGACTTTCCAAAAAGCGATTTACTTGATGTTGATTTTCACTCGACACAATCGAACATGTTGCATAGACTAAACATCCCCCTTGTTTCACTAGGAAACTGGATTCATTCAATATTTTTGCTTGAATTTCAATCAGCTCATCCAGTTCTTTCTGAGACAATCTGAATCTAGCATCGGGGTTACGACGCCACGTCCCCGTTCCTGAACAGGGCGCATCGACTAATACGGTATCGGCTTTTTCAGTTAGCGCAAGAACTGCTTCATCGCCTTCAGGTGTTTCTAATACGATTTTTTGCTGAACGTTGAACACACCTGCCTTACGCAAACGCTCATTAGATTTTTCAAGACGCCAACTTGCTGTATCGCATAAGATTAGTTTACCTTTGTTATTCATCATCATCGCCATTGCAAGGCTTTTACCACCTGCCCCTGCACAATAATCAATCACCGTTGTATTGGGTTTTGGATTCGTCACCTGACATAGAATCTGCGACCCTTCGTCTTGAATTTCAACCAAGCCTGTCTTATAGGCGTCCAAGGTATTTAGATTAAAGCGTTTTTGAATGCGAAGTCCCCACTGAGAATATGGCGTTGGAAGCGATTCCACTCCGAGGGCGTTAAACGTCATCAAGATAGAGTCTCTGTCAGTTTTTAATGTATTAACCCGCAAATCAATGGTCGCTGGATAATTTAATGCCGATAGCATTGCTTTGCCTTCGGTATCGCCTTCCATAATGACGTCATAGATCCATTTCGGAGTATTCAGTCGAATATGTTCAGGCATCAAATCATGATGCAACGGATCTTTACCATAGGTTGGTTGTTTCCAAATCGTTTCAATCATTTGACGTTCAATGCGTTCTAATGGACGAACGCCATATTTTTCACCCGTAAACAATGCATGAATTTCACCTGGAGATTTTTTGCGCACCAAACTTAAATAAATGGCCAGCACTTTAATTGCATAAGGTTCTTCTGCTTCGATACAGGGTTTTTTCATTCCCCATTCAGCCCACCACTCTAAAATCAATTTATGGCGAAAGACTTCATAACATAGCCATGATATTTGTTGGCGATCTTTGGATCCAATAAACCGACGATCCCTGAAATATTGGTTCAGAATATGATCAAATGGTTTATGGCGTGTTGTTTTCCATTCATTAATAACGTCCACGACGGATTGTAGATGTGCTGACTGTTGCATGATACCCCTTAGTACTGTGAATCACACCCTATAATAAACTGCTTAAAAGAGCAAGATGTGATTCACGGTTATAACGAAACTACGGTGCAAGTAATGTTAATTTCAGTTGCAAACGATCTCGGACATCTAATTCAAACCTAGTTTGCACCTCTGCATTTGGGTTTTTGAAATATCGAATCCCAAATTCATTTGCTTTGCTGAGATCATCAACTTGAACGATAGCATCCATTGCTTTTGTATGAATTGCAGCTTTTAGGATACCTTCGTAATCACTTAAATACCCTTCTGCAGCTGCGGCTGTTACACGTTTATAGGCATTGATGTCTTGTGTCATCATTAACTCTGCCCAATATACAAATGAATATATTCCGCAACTATTTGAACCCGCATCTGCATCCTGAATCCCAGTTCGAACATTGCTGGCCGCTGTAAAGACAATTGGAGCAGTTCCTTTATGTGTATTTAATGCCTTTACCAATTCAGGCATAATATGTACGTATGGATCATCACCCGCTAATCCTTCTGCGATAATGCCCATTGTATTAATCATATGAACCTTGCCATCACGTTCAATTACTACCAATGTATAGTGCCCACTGCCTGCACCACCGACCTGTACGATCGTGGCATATAATTTTTTTCCTGTTTCAAATGCTGCCAGCGCTTGATTCAATACCTTGTTTTTCAGTTGTGATAGTTGAGGAATCGTAACTGCTTGCGTAGTCGTATTATAATTAGCGATCGTAAACAGCCCAAAATTTTCTAAATCAGGAATATGGACTTCAGGGTGTTCTATTAGAAATCCATACATCAGCTCAAGAATAGCCGTAGAAGTTAACTCTGATTTTTCCACTCCTTGGTTAAAGAAAAATTCTTTCAGATTAGCTTCTGCGACTGCTTTCCATGTTTTTTGTAAGTCTGCATACATTGTTTCATACCGTATTTTATTCGCTGCAGGTACTGCTGCTGGAGTACCCATTGCTTCAGATCCTGTAGCTGCCGGTGATGGGATCGCCGCTGCAGGCGTAGTTCTTACTTCAGAAGCCTTGCTTAATCTAACAATTTCAGAGGCTGCTAGATCTGTAAAGCAGCCTGTCTTTGGATGAGTTTGTGACCATTCAAACACCTCAATAGCCTTATTAAACACTCCCAATCGCTCAATCATTTGTGTAGCAAATAATACGTCATGCCATAGTGCATCCGGACGCGTTGCATAGTCTGCATATTCGGTAGCTGCAGCTTGGAGGTTTCCAGATTGCTCATAGCTACCCGCTTTCCTTGCAGTATCAACAATGGATATAGAACTAGAAGCATTCGTGAGGGTTGGTTCAGTTACCTCAGATACAGTACGCAAAGGTTTCTTCAGTAACTAAGCCTGCAGTAGATAGGAGTAGAATTTTAATTAAAGAGCGCATGTTCATTTTCCTTAGGATCAAATGCAATATGGCATCTATAAAGATGTTTTTATATTTGTCAAGTAACCGACTGAAATAATTTAGATCTAATCATTAGTGAGATTCAAACCGCGCCATCAATATATCACGCGCCATATTAAGTTTGGCCGCATGCTCTGCTGACCCCCCTTTATCGGGGTGGTGTTTTAACATTAGCTGACGATACGCGCTTTTGATGTGTAACGAAGTTGCATCTACTTTGACACCTAGCAAGGATGCAGCCTCTTGCACAGACATCGCAGTTTGAGAGGGAGACTTGAACGATTCGTGATGTTGATAATTCTGATGTGTGCGCTGTTGTTTGCGGACTTGTTCAAAAAAATCTTTCATCGCTTCATCCGAAGAGCCCTGAAATCGTCCACGATTTCTGATAGCCGGAAAAAATAAAAACGGAATAAACAAAAGGAATAGAAATAATAACCCAAAGGCCACCATAGAAAAAAGTGACAGTACTAAAACAAAAAACGCTCCCATAATTAAACTTCGAACCAAAGATGATCGCGCTGGCTTTGCGGTGTTTTGAGTTAACAGCACAAACAAATAAATAAAAATTAAGACTAAAAATCCAAGCATATCATCTGCTTATCCGGCCGTTTCTAATTTTTTTTGCAAGTGCGGTAATTGTAACATATTCAAGATTGCTCTAATTTCCTGGCGTGCCGCAATGTGTGACATGCTTAAAGGAATTCCAACCTCTTGAAGGTCTAACAATGTTAAGCCTTGCACAAACAGTTCCCGGAAAATCACACGCTCAGAAAAGCCTGTCACCAAGCGATATCCCACACGCTTTGAAAGTGCTGTTAGAATTTTATGCATTTCTTCTTTGTTTTTTGCGTACAAGTTCGTCAAGCGATTTCGCATCACAATCCAATCGATGGGCTGCTTATCACGCATCAATCGGTTCTTTTTTTGTTCCCAAATCATTTCCGAATATATGCTGGGCCTTAAATTATTGGGATCATTTGAATTTAAACGCACTAACATATCTAAATCAATAAAACTATCATTTAGTGGGGTGATCACTGTATCTGCATAGGAATGTGCTATGCGTGAGAAATACGTGTCATTTCCTGGTGTATCAATCACTATAAAATCGCAATCTGATAAATCCGTTAATGCTTGAGCGAAACGATCCCGCTCGTCTTGTTCATTTTTCTTCACATCATCTGAATCAGCTTTTTGCAGCGCTATGTGAGTAGGTATCGGCAAACGCTCTTTATTCGCTTGGTTATATCGAATACGATTTTCAACGTATCTAGACAACGTTCCTTGTCGAGCATCCACGTCAATACAGCCCACTTTAAAGTCTAATCTTAACAAATAAATCATCACATGCATCGCAGCTGTAGACTTACCTGTACCACCCTTTTCATTTCCAAAAACAATAATATATGGTTTCTTAATATTAGACATAATTCCCCGATCAAATTTTTTCATTTACAAATATTTTTATCACAGGCATGATCACTTGTAAATTTTTAAGTCAAAAGAGCTCATGGATCGCGAATTAATTATTGGTGCAAGTGACCAAGATCAAACACTTCAACGCTGGTTAAAAAAACAATTTCCTAACGTACCGTTTAGCCAATGGCAGAAATGGTTGCGTACAGGACAAGTCCGTTACGATGGAAAACGTGCAAAAGGAAACGAGACCTTAGTATTAGGTCAAAAAGTTCGTATTCCTCCGTTTGCAAGTCAGTTCACCGAACTTAGTATACCGGAAACGCCTAAGGGGCACCTGACATATACGCCATCCCCCGCGGAATTAGAGGCGTTTAAAGCCACCATCATTTTCGAGAATGATGATTTTTTGGTATTGAACAAACCTGCAGGGTTAGCGGTTCAAGGCGGATCAACCATCAAAAAACATGTGGATGGATTGGTGAGAGCCTTATATCCTGAAAATCCACCGAAACTGGTTCATCGATTAGATCGTGAAACCAGTGGATTATTGATGCTTGCAAAAACGCATTTAATGGCTCAAAAGCTAACAAAAGCCTTTTCGCATCACATTATTCAAAAAGAATATTGGGCCGTGACGGAAGGCATTCCATTAAAACATAAGGGGAATCTGATTACTCAGCTTGAAAAAGGTTGGGATAAAGATATGGAGAAAATGCGTGTCGCCTCTGCAACGTCGGATGCAAAACCGAGTGAAACGTCTTATGAAGTGTTAGCCAAAAATAACGCAAAGAAAAAAGCGTTATTGTCGCTAGTTCCCCATACAGGACGCACCCACCAATTGCGCGTGCACAGCGAATATTTGGGTTGCCCGATTTTAGGCGATCGAAAATACAATCCAAAAACTGAATCCAGACAGTTACATTTGCATGCTCATCAATTAACATTGCCCCCAGAATTTGGCGGTTATGTGTTTACTGCAGATGTTCCAATCTATTTCTACGAAACGCTGAAACAGTATAAGTTGGTAAAAGCTTAAGGCAACCTGGCAACGTGACGTTGCATCCATTAGGTTAGATGTGATGTGAGACGTGTTATTAAGAATACGACTAAATCTGTGGAAAGTGTGTTTTGAAACACATTGGATTAGATCTGATGTGGTTTGAGACGTGTTATAAGAACACAAGTGAGGTTTGCGACAACGTGACGTTGCATTCGTTAGGTTGATTAAGGGTGGTGTTTTGAACCCACCTTCGGCGCAGGAGGGGTAAGGTTTGAAAATGAAATTGAAATGATTTCGTGTGTAAGTGGTGTTTG
>DITM01000012.1 GCA_002422845.1 Candidatus Paracaedibacteraceae bacterium UBA6184 | reverse complement strand
CATCGTTGTGATTAGCCACGACAGAGCTTTCTTAAAACAAGTATCTCGAAAAACCTGGTGGCTGGATCGTCAAACCATTAAAGAGCTTAGCCGGGGATACGGTGACTTTGAATCGTGGTCAACTGAACTGTTGGAAAACGAAGAAAAAGCCTTAGATCGCATGGATAAAAAACTGGATCAAGAATTGTATTGGCTACATCGCGGTGTTACTGCCAGGCGCAAACGCAACCAAGGCCGTCTAGAAAGGCTGCACCAACTACGTGCAGACCGTGCAGCAGTGCTAACAGGCGTCAAGAAAATCAATGTAACAGCAAGCCAAGATGAAACCAGCGGACGATTAGTCATAGAAGCCAAACAAGCCACAAAAACCTATATCGATGCCAATGGTAATGAAAACCAAATTGTAAAGCCGTTTTCTACTAAAATACTTCGCGGTGATCGAATTGGGATTTTTGGTCCTAATGGCAGTGGTAAATCAACGTTAGTGCAATTATTGCTGAAAAAACTCGATCCCACAAAAGGCAACATACGACTCGGGACAAATCTATCCATTGGATACTTTGAACAAAACCACCATGACTTAGAAGATAAAGACACTCTTTGGAATACATTATGTCCCGGCGGAGGGGATCATCTGATGGTTGGTGGCTGCCATCGACATGTTGTCGCCTATTTAAAAGACTTTCTGTTTGATGTTGATCAAATTAAATCCCCAGTTGGCAGTTTATCGGGGGGAGAGAGAAATCGCTTAGCCTTATCCAAAATCTTGGCTCAAGACACTAACATTTTGGTTCTCGACGAACCTACCAACGACTTGGATTCAGACACCTTAGACTTATTGGTCGATATTCTTAGCGACTACGAAGGTACATTAATCGTTGTCAGCCATGACCGTGACTTTTTAGATCGTTTGGTCACCAGCACCATCTCTATATTACCGGGTGGAGAGTTTGCTGAATTTGCAGGTGGATACTCAGACTTCATTTGGCAACTGCACAATGGTGAAAAAGATTTCTCACGCATATTTCAACCGACAAAAAAAACTGTATCAAAGCCAAAAAATCAAGCCCCGACAGAAACGATTGCTAGAAAATTTGGGTTTAAACAGCAGCATCAATTAAAAGAACTAAGTGCGCAAATCACGACGTTAAAATCTAAAATAGAAACCTATGAAGATGAATTAGCCGATTCAACGCTGTTTCAATCAAATCCTGAACGCTTTAGTCAAATATCTGCAAAGCTAGATCATGCTCAGACCCACCTTATGGAAACTGAAGAACAATGGTTAGAACTGGAGCTATTAAAGGAAGAATCAGAAGAATGATCGAAAAAACCGTCTCATTATCTGAATTAGAGTCTTTAGCCTCTGACTTTGTTCGAACCTTAAAACAGGGTGATGTTGTCTATATGATGGGTGACCTTGGCGCGGGTAAAACAACGTTTGTTCGTGCCGCTATTCAATCGCTACTAGGATACGACGAAGCTGTCCCCAGCCCAACGTTCACACTCGTCCAAACTTATGACTCAACACCTCTTATTTGGCATTATGATCTATATAGAATTAACGATCCCGAAGAAGTCCTAGAATTAGGCTTGGATGAGGCCTTCAACCAAGGCATTACCTTCATCGAATGGCCCCAGAACATGGGTAATGTCTATACCCCAAAACATTACCGTGTGTCGCTAGAAACAACAGCTAATACAGAACGGCGATCTATTACCATCACAGCTCCATAAAATGTGACTAGAGATACGTCAAATACGGCCAGATTAATGCTTGATCAACTGCAAATCGTTTAAAACTTTCATACGTTGGGTATTGCTCACTAAATCGGGAAATATCAATGCGGTATTTAGCCAAGCTTTTTTGAATACGTGTCAATTCATGGCAATAACCTTTTCCGTTTGCTACTCCCTCTTGCAACTTACGTAAATGGTAATACACATATTTATGGTATAAATCAATGTATCCTGTGCACACGTACGAATGTAACTTAAGATTCAGTTCTTGCGCTACCTTTTCTACATCTGTAACAAAAGGCGGAAAATTATCAATAAAGACAAACGACCCAAATTTAGTTTTGGATTCTTTTACAAATTTTCTTAATAAACTCCCTTTTGAAGTCAGAATATCTCCTTGCATTTCGCACGATAGAATACCATCAAAATATGACTCATCAAGCTTCACAACTAATAACTTTCGACGAATTTCTTCGGCTTTATTGTAAGTTAGAATGAATACCTGATGTCCCCGCTTTCGTATTTCAGAAAAAACTCCCTCCAAATCATCATATAAACGTACTAATGTTGGAACCCCATTCACGATAGTTGTCGTAAATAATACCTCATCCGCATCAATAAAAAATGCAATCTTTTCAGTACTGTGGGCGTGTATTTTTATTGCAGAAATATCCTGGACATTTTTACGATTAACCTTTGTTTGAATGATTGATTTATGATCTGGCTGTTTCGCATATAAACCAAACTCACTGGAAAAGAAACACCCTAATACGAAAAATAACTGTGCTAATAATTTCATCTGCAATCTCCTAATTACACATATACATACTCGTATCCTTTATAGGACTTCGAATCAAGGACTATTTAATCCAGTTGTATATCTCTTTGATATGCTTTGAAACTAAAGAAAAACGAAATCAGATACAAAAACCCAACAGTTGGTAACGTTAACCAGGGTCGCGTCATCATTCCGATCACAAACACCCCTATAATTCCTAACAAAAAAATAATTTGATGGGGTTGAATGTTCATGCCCTTGAATGCAAACGTGGGTATTTTGCTCACCATCAATAAACCTACACCGATTCCAAATACAGCATAAACTAAACTATGAACATCATACCCTGTATCCACATCAACCATTACAGGGACTAACATCAACAGCCCTGCTGCTGGCATCGGAACCCCAGCAAAGTATTTCTTTTGCAGACGAATCAGTTTTGGATCCTCTTCTATATCCAGGCTCACGGTATTAAACCTGGCTAATCGCAATCCTGCGCAAATACAAAAGAATAAGACAATCCCCCATCCTAATCTACCTAAATGATGTAAAGAATAAAAATACGCAACTAAGGCTGGGGACACACCGAATGTCACAAAATCCGATAGGGAATCTAATTCAGCGCCGAACCTAGACGATGCATTAAAAAATCGAGCTAGTCGCCCATCCATACCGTCAAAGACTGTCGCGACAACAACATACCACAATGATTTTTCCCAATCACCCTGCAAGGCATAATAGACAGCTGTCAAACCTATGCATAAGCCTAACAGCGTCGTCATGTTGGGGATGAATCGCGTAATGGGATAGCCTTTAAACGGTATATTCATTAAGCGTTTTTTTAGTTTATCGGATTTGACCTTCACGTGCCTCACCTTTAGTCCCTAAATCTGCAAGAATTGTTTCGCCTGCAATCATTTTCTGTCCTTTAATCACTAACGGAGCAACACCTTTGGGCAGATATACGTCCATACGGCTGCCGAAACGAATAAGACCGAATCGTTGACCTGTTTGCAGTTGATCACCTTCTTTAACAAAGCTAACGATGCGTCGTGCAATTAATCCAGCGATTTGTACAAAACCAACTTCTTTACCGTCTGCAGTAAGAATTTTAAACGCCTGACGTTCGTTGAATTCACTGGCTTTGTCCAAACTTGCATTTAAGAATGACCCTGGATAGTACCAGATTTTCTTAATGGTACCCGCACACGGCACACGATTAATGTGCACATCAAATACACTTAGAAAAATAGAGATGCGTGTGCATGTTTTTTCTTTCATTTCTAATTCTTCGGGAATGTTCACGATTTCAATAGCTGTTACAACACCATCTGCTGGGCTAATAATCCAATTATCGCCGACAGGTGTAATACGATCAGGATCACGAAAAAATGCATAGCACCATACGGTTAAGATGGCGCCAACAAATCCAAGGAAGGTGGACATCAAAGCCAAAATAAATGTAAATCCTGCAAATATTGCAACAAACGGCCAACCCTCGCGATGGATTGGAACTAGAAATCGATCAAACATAGTATACTCCATTAAATATTCATTAGTTATAGGCACCCTTCCGTTGGTCGGGTGACATATATAGCCCACCCGCCCGATCTGGATAGCACATAGGGGCGCTACCAGATCCTAACCCACAATATCGGTACTATACACTCAGAGCACGGATCGGCGCAAAGCTTTTTCGATGGTGTTCGGTAATTCCGTGAGTGGCTAGGGCCAACTGATGATGGGCTGTTCCATACCCTGCATTTGTTTCCCAACCATAGTGTGGGTGATCAATGGATAGTTTGGTCATTAGGTCATCACGGTATACTTTTGCTAGTACCGAAGCTGCAGCGATGGATAAACTGATAGAGTCACCTTTAATGATGGGATAGCACCACGGCGTTTGAACTGGTTTCCGGTTACCATCGACCAGGACGGATTCCTCATTCGTTCGCAGCATTTGAATGCAGCGTCGCATACCTTCCATCGTGGCTTCAAGAATATTGAGTTGATCTATGGTGGGGACATCAATGGTTTCAATGTGATACGACAGAATATCCTTCGCATCCTGCAATTTTAAAAACAGCTCAGCACGTTTTTTGTGGGAAAGTTTTTTTGAATCATTCAGCTGAAACACCCAATCCGATAAGTTGTTATAGGATTTAAACATAACCCCCGCAACAACGACAGGCCCCGCCCACGGCCCCCGCCCCGCTTCATCAATACCGATGACGGGACGGTTGTGGGATCGCTCTAGATTAAAGGTTGGCATACTTACTCATACAAACTATTGAATTAATACTGTACACCCATCTTTACCCAAGCTTCAACATCTGTTGAGCCTTTCCAAACAAATGGAATATGACGTTCGCCATAAAAGGTATCTTTATCATGATATGAAACACCAACTTCTGCAGTGATCAGTTTATTGAACGTTCCACCAACTGATACTGTACCGCCAATAGCTTTTTGATTGAACACTGCCTCTGCATGAACATATAGATTACCTAGATCTGGAAATACTTTTCTAATCCCCAAAGTTCCTTCTATCTGTTGTTTTCCAGACAAGACAAACTCTGCCCCCACAATTAAGAACAGATCATTATCCCAACGATACCCTGATCGAACATTGTAGGTTGGTCCCTTTGTTGTTAAGTATAAACTGACATTCGGCAAACGGAATCCTTTCCATTCAGCAGGATATACGTGTGTTTCACCTTGTGTCCAGGTTTTGTATACTTGATGCAGATTCATATACGTTTGCGCGCTTAAGAAATAAGATAATATTGAATACAATTGCAATTCTGTGCGACTGACATGAATGTCTAAATGTTCATCCCAAACTTTAACCAATCTGTTGTGATCTGAAAGAGTTTCAGACGGACTATTACCTCTCAAATACGATATAAAAGAGCCCTCAAATACTTGAATAAACGTTGATGTTTTATCCATAAAATAATTCGTCGTTAACTGCATGTGCTGACCTTGGTTAAACCAAATAGCATCTTCAATCCGTTGAGCCATATACACGTTATTGTTTAATCCACCCGCTACAATAATAGCTGTGGCTTCTGGATATGTGGGACTGTTTTTACCTATATCGTCCTCAGAAAAAAAGTCTAATGCTTCAATTTCATCGTCAGTAAACTGTTTTTTTAGATAGTCTTTTTGTTGATCATTTAATAGCTTTTGCGATTCTTTATAATAATCAAACAGTTTTTTATCCGCTTTAAATTTCTTATTGAGTTCGTTACCTTTTTCAACATAGTGAACGTATTTCTTTGCCTTTTCCAAATCCACATAGTTTTTTAAATGATCATAATGTTTTTCAATAATAGCTAAATCTAAATCTGGTCGTGCAGCCGCACCGAAACATCCAACCATAGGTAGTACGAAATATCCGTTAAAGGCTAACGCACCCCATTCTGAAAAATAATTATTTCATTCACCCAATGCATGAATATATACAGGCTTTGCACCAAACTATACATACGGCTTCCATGTCCGAATTCATGAAATGTTACAACGGTTGATGCCGCAATGGGAAACGATGCCAACCAAAATCCACCGTAATACAACGCTCGCGTTACAGAATTTTCAGGTTGAAAATACGAATACCCAGCATCATAGGCGGCACCCAACCCCATTAAAACTTCTGTATTAAACCCTGCCATTCCACGGTTAGAATTCTGAGCTGGCAAATATCCCGAATCCAAACTGATGGTTCGTTCAGATGTTTTGACAATCGGTTTAAACGCATTTCCGTGTGTTGTTGGATAATTGATCGCACATAACGCCACAACCCCAAGAGCTAGATTTAATTTCATGTGTAATTCCATATTTAAAATTTAAAGCAGAACTTACCTAACTCAGGTACGTTTTGTCAAGTTGTTAATGTTTATTTTTTACCGTATGGGGTCCAGCCTGAGGACATCAACGATGATCCTTAAGAAGGAGAGTGTTAAATTAATGATGTTTTTTTAGACTTCTTGAGTCATGTACTGTTCAGCAGCTTTATCTGGAATATAAGGAAAATCTTTAATTTTAGAATTTAATAGTACTTTTTCTAGAATATCAATAAGTTTTTCAAACATTGATATTGCATCAGTAAGCGAACAAGAAGCACTATTATTATCTTTCATCAATCCATTATTATGCATCCAAGCATTTCTATGGTATGAATAATTTTGTAAGCATTCGCGTTGCTTTTCATCAATGAAATTTTCCTTAAGTAAAACCTGAATATTTGAACCAAACCCCTTCGAATCTTTTTGCAAAGCTTCTACTAAATGCTTCAAAAGATTATCAACATACGATAAAGGAATTAATAATAACTTTTCGATGATCATTGCTTGGCAGGTATCCCAGCTAATTGGATTATCGCAGTGATCTACCATAGTTAGGCGTATAGCAAATATATCATCTATTTTATCTATTAATTTCTTCCACGTTTTTTCTGGTATCTCATCACTAAATTCGTTTTTCAAATTCCTTATTTTCTCTTGGTAAAATGGAGCTAAATAACTATGTGGTCGAGTTAACTGTTTAATCTCTGAACATGTCAGATGCATAAATCTTGATAAGTTATTAAGCGTAATACATCTAACATCAAATGGAATACACAAGCTCCAATATCTATCAAAAGCTTTATCTTTTAGATTACAAGTCTTCTTATAGATTTCCGTTATTTTTTTAATTGATTTATCAATCTCTAATTTTTCTTTTTCAGAATAATGCATATACATATTTCTCTTCTTCTTTACCCATTCACACTCCGAACCCGAACGCTCAAAATATCACGCCAGAACAGCTTTTTCTGACTGGGGGAACGCAACAGGAATGCCGGGTGAAAAATAGGAAGTGTCTCGACGGTAAAGCCTTTATGGCTGGTGGTATAGGGGATCCATTTTCCGCGAAGGGTTACAATCCCCTCTTTCGGATTATGGAGTGTTTTTAAGGCGGTTGCACCCAACATGACAATCATCTTGGGTTGCACCAATTCGATATGACGTTCTAAAAACGGCATGCAGATATAGTTTTCTTCTGGTGTCGGCTGGCGATTTCCAGGGGGACGCCATGGTATTGTGTTCGTAATATACACATTCTTAGACCGACTAAATCCTGCCGCTTCTAAAAACTTATCCAATAACTGACCGCTCTGCCCAACAAAGGGTTTGCCTAAACGATCCTCATCTGCGCCAGGTGCTTCACCAATAAACATAACTTCGCTTGTTGGAACGCCATCTGAAAACACAGTGTTAATCGCAGTTGCTTTTAACGAACATCCCTCAAACGACAGTAATGCTTTATACAGCTCGTCCAACGTATTGGCATTATATGCCAACTCTTCAGCTTTGCGACGCGCTTCAGTCTTCGATACTTTTTCTAACAGCTTAATATCTTGCGCCTGCTCTACCGATGGAACAATCGCAGCCGCTTTCAATTCTTTAATCGCATTCAACCGATTGATGGGCGATGCCTCTAACACGTCCACGTCGCCAGACTCATACAAGAACTGTAAGGTTTCCAATAAGGATTTAAGATCAGAATTTGTTTTCATATGCTTATTAATAAGACAAACTTTCTCCACCGTCAATAGGAAGGTTAACTCCATTAACGTGTGATGCTAAATCACTTAAAAGGAAATAGGCTACTTTAGCAACATCCATAGGTTGCCCATACTGTTTTAATGGAACATTCGAGATAGAACGTTTTAACTCTTCCTCAAAACATATCCCCTTGCTTTCAGCACGTTTTTGAATCTTACTTTTATTAAATTCTGTTAAGATTGTTCCTGGTGATATCGCATTGACCCTAATACTTTTTTGAGAGAATTGATGCATCAAGTTTTTGATTGCCCCAGTCCAAGCTAAGCGAATCACGTTGGAATTTTGATAGGTTGGTATATACTGTTCCGAAGTAATGCCAGACATTATCACAACACTACCCTCCTTGTTCATATACGGCTCTAAACGTCTTACGACCTCTAATGGCGATGAATACGTCAATGCAAAAACGGCATCCCACTCTTCTTTTGTTGGAATTCCTACCGTTGTCGAAAACGCAGGTCGTGGAGGAATTACAACTACCCCATCTAATGCAATTCCATTTAATGCACTTAAATCAATCGCAGCAGGCTTACTGTAATCCATGTGCATATAGCTGATCGCTTTATTGGGATATCTTGATTTTAAATTACCAATAAGTTTATCTGCCTTATCTTTATCCCGCACCGCAACAACAATGTCATAGTCTTTTTCACATAATAAATGACTGATCGCCACTCCTAGTTCGCCAGTGGCAACCAATATCAAAATTGTTTTCGCAGAAACAACAGACGTCCATACCCACGACACAAAAACTACAAAAAATATACGCATATATTAATTTCCAGCCTGCATATATTTCATGACTTCTTTCGTTAAGTGATCTGCAACACACTTATTCATTCCTGCTCCTGCATTCTTACAGGCCTCTCTGGCATTCTTTAAATTCTCAGGATTACGTTGAATTGCCGTAAATGTTGCCTGTTCAGTTGATACCATACTGGGACCCCCCATGGTGATATCTGTAATGGTGGGGTGTCCATTTTCTTCCCCCACAAACCATTCAATTTTTGCAGGCGATCCACCCGAATTACGCAACTCTGATGTTACAACAATCTGTGGTCGAGGCTGTGGCGAATTTACGCCAATTGGAAACGTTTTTACAGACAGGCTCGCATCCATCACGCTGATATTTTGCCCTCCATAGTTGCTAAACTTCTTTGAATAACGATTCACTAACATCTGACGAAATGCTGCAACATATGTTGATCGCTGAGTTGCCTCCATATATCCCCACAACTTTTCACCAATCGTACGTTTAGCAATCCCATCCAAATCAAATTTAGTTTCCATAACGTCTCTAAACTTGGCGACTTGTTGATCATAAGGTTTGTCTTTCCATACTGAAATTCCTTCAGAAATTAATTTCTCAACAAACTCTTTAGCTTGTGCTGGATTTATTGCAGCCGTGGGTGATGTCATCAGCGCTACAACGGCCAACATACTTAACATTATTTTTTTCATTCGTTTTCCTTTAATTCTGAATTTCGTTTTTGCTCAATAATACTTTTAATCGTCACGTACGGATCATACGATTCTTTTCGTAAACTTTCAAGCTGTCCTAAATATCCTGATCGACCATGAATATAGCCCAATCCCGTGACACTATAATTTGCAAACCGATAATCATGATAGTTCGCAATAATACCGACAGGATCAGCAACCAATCCCACTATACTTCCAACGAAATCTCTGAAACACGTTGGTCCCAAAAAGGGTAATGTAACATCAAACCCTGGATCTGCTCCCCATGTATGCAGAGTGATTCCAAAATCATTCGGTTTTGCATACACATCAAAATAACCAGCACCGTTAACCAATCCAACGCCCGTAAACGTATTAACTGTCATGATCCAAAAATTTTGGGCAAAATGATCCATTTTCCATTGCAGGATATCATTCACCATATAAAAAGGAAGCTTTACGTATTGGGTAAAATTACCTACCCCCGTTTGAACAAATCCTGGGGTTAAGGCTTTATAGGCCGTTGCTGCAGGTTGCAATAGATAATCGTCTAAAAAGAAATTAAGCTCCATCATGGCTCTACTAAACCCATCCAATGGATCTGTATGCTCTTCCATTCCAAAATCATCGACTGGGGCTGTTTCTTCTGAAATAAGAGGAGACTCACAGGCCGTTAATCCCAGCACGGAAAGCCTAAACATCCAATTTTTTATACACTTATTTTCTATCATCAACACAACACATAATTCTAGATCAGTTGTACCAAAAATACATTAAGAAACCTACAACAAAAAAAAGGAGGCCACAAGCCTCCTTTTTTTTCAATACGCACAATTAGTTACTGTTCAAAACTTAGATTCAGTTTTACAGTTTGATCGTTAGATCCTATGTTTAGTGTATTAGAAACCTCTAATCCATCACTAAGCTTTAATCCACAAATCCACTCCAAATAAGCAGAAACGTTTGTATTAACACCAGTTTCACGTCCTACTTTCGCTAATACCTTTGATGTAAACTTTGCATCTGTTGTTTGAATCGACAGAACATCAGTGTCTAATCCCACATAAAGACCGTGCCTCTCTGCTGCATCAAAACTTAAATGCTGATATTGTACAAATGGAGAGACTACGGAACCATCATATCCTAACGTCATAAGATATCGAGATCCATTCATACGTTGAGCATATTTATTAGTTCCCGAAATGGAGCCCACTTGACTTTCAATAAAGAAACCATTGAATGATTTTGACACCATTACGGCTGATTCATGCGTTTTCAATTGATTGACTGTGTTTGCATATCCATGAACAACTCCCGCTACCCATCCATTCAAATTATAAGCAATTGATCCAATCGCATCAGAGTTTTTGCCCGTAGTATCTAAATCGCCTTTTAACTGAACAACCATAGGTAATGTGAAATCGATAGATTGGTTCATAGATTGACCATTCAAACTAAAGTGTGTAAGTCTGGTTTCACCTTTACCTAATCGAATATTACGATGAGATAGATTTACAGCACCACTAGATAAAGATGCAGTTTTACCAGAAAGCAAAGCTGAATACATAGCTTTCTTTTCTGAATATCTATCTTTTAATTGTTCTATTGTTAATATTGAAAACAGAGCCGTATACATGGAATTTCCCTCAGCTATCTCTTTTTCTAACTCTTCAGAAGATAGATTTTTATCTTTAGGTACTGCTTTAGCCATATTGAACTTAACAATAGCTTCAATATACCCTTCTCTAGTCTTAGGTTCTTCTTCAGCAATTAACTGAGCAATCATGGGTTTTACGGAGGGGGATAATTGAATCATCGGAGCACTATTAGATTTTGTTGCATCTTTAGACTCTACTGGTGTTGACTGTTTTATTGGCTGACTACCATTTTCTGATGCAGATCCACCACATCCTACAATTAATAATGGCACACCTATTAATAAAGCTTGTGAAACTTTCATTTTGTCTCTTCTTTCCATATAAATTAAATAAACTGATTTTACACTAGCAAAAAGCTAGTAACTCCCTAACAAAAAAAAGGAGGCCAAAGCCCCCTTTCTTTATTCGAAAGATAATTCCAATTAACGCTTAGAGAACTGGAAGCTACGACGTGCTTTTGGCTTACCGTATTTCTTACGCTCAACCACACGACTATCACGAGTTAGGAAACCTTCCTTCTTCAAGACAGCACGAAGGTCTGGTTCAAAACCAACTAATGCCTTACTGATACCATGCTTTAACGCACCCGCTTGACCTGACAATCCACCACCTTTAATAGTGCACATCACGTCAAAATTATTTTCACGGTTTGTAACTTGGAAAGGTTGGTTCAACATCATGCGCAATACAGCACGTTTGAAATATATTTCCTGAGTTTGGCCGTTAATAACGACTTGACCAGACCCAGCTTTAATCCAAACACGAGCAATTGCATTTTTACGCTTGCCCGTTGCATATGAACGGCCTAATTTATCAACTGTGCGAACATACTCACGCTTCTTTTCAACAGTTGCAATTGATGCAACCACTGGTGTACTTAAAGCGTCCTTTAATTCGTTTAAAGAAACTTTTTCAGACATTATGCGCTCCTTGTATTCTTAACATTCATGGATGCAATATCCAACTTTTGAGGTTGTTGACCCCCATGAGGATGATCCGTGCCTTTGTAAACATGCAATGCACGCATACAATCACGACCCAATGGGTTACGTGTAATCATACGTTCAACCGCTTTTTCAACAACGCGCTCTGGAAAACGGCTATCCAAGATTTGTCCTGCCGTACGTTGTCTAATTCCGCCCATATATCCAGTATGTCTGTAATATATCTTATCTTCGCGTTTGTTACCTGTTAATGCAATTTTGTCTGCATTGATAATCACAACATGATCACCACAATCCATATGAGGAGTGTAATTTGGTTTGTGCTTACCTTTTAAAATTCGCGCAACGATTGATGCCATGCGTCCTAATACTAGGTTTTCAGCATCAACTAAAATCCAATTCTTTTGGATTTCGCTGGCTTTCATTGAATATGTTTTCATGATTTGCCTATTAATAATGTATTGATTTACTTTTAACCAATATTGCTCTTCATGTCAATGAAATAGAGCCTTTTTTGATGAGGTATAATAACACCACAATTGTATTTAGAAAAAAACCTCCCGAAGGAGGTTTTTGTAAAGAAGATAAAACTATCTTGATACGTTTGCAGTCAGCCCAAACGTTGACCCTTCAGTTGTCCCTAATGTCAGATCCGTTTTAAAACTAATCCCATTATTTAAACTCAACGACCCCGACCATTCTAAACTACCCGTAAACTCTGTCTTTGAATTAACTCCAGCTTTTGCATTCAGATTCATATCAACTACATAGGCCTCAGTTTTTAAACTATCGATGTTCAATTCTGCCCCAACATAAGCCGCTGCATCACTTTGTTTTCCAAAGTCTCTGTATGCAACTTGCACAAATGGCGAAACAGTCTCCGTATCAAACCCAACGCTCAACTGATATCGATGTCCTCTCATATCTGCACTATGAACTTCATGAGTTCCTATGTATCCCACTTGCCCCTCAACAAAGGCATTCCCTATTGATTGAGACACTGCGACGGATGTTTCGGTTTGACGACTATCAACTTCAAATCCCTCACCTGCGTTAGCATAAGCATGTACAATTCCAACAACTGTATCCCCTATCTTATAGGCCACTATACCGCTTGTTCCTGTCGTTGACTTAGCTCCATCAACCTTACCTTTTAAACTGACAGATATCGGCAACAACATCTCAACCTTCCCTGCTGACACGCCATTCATATGTAAGTACGTTGCATCTATACCAGTAACTCCTCGACGAGTAAAACGTCCCATTGTCGATGGCGTTATCCCAGCTGCTAAGGCTACTGGAGCTGCTGCAACTAACGCATCAAACTCAACTTCTGGAAAGAATGTCTCATTACCATAACTAGAGAATTTTTTTCCTCTTAAATAATTAAACAAGGTTCCAAATTGGCCACTTTTAATCATTTCAGCAATAATAAGTTTTTCTGTGAATGCAAAATCCTTCAAATCAGTTATCGGAATATTCACACCTTCGAGTAACACAAAATGCAGCTGCCTAAGCAAGCTGAGTCTATTTTCGTTTTCGGAACCTCCAAGACTATAAGCTGACGAACCAAAAGATTTATTCAGACATCCCTCATAGGCAATTACTTTAAGAAGCTTTTGCATATATTCATCAGAAACTTGATCCATTCCATATCGATAACCAGAAGGTAATATCGCCCCCCCCATAACATCTTTAATATTTTTAATAAGCAATGGATAATTCGAATCTATCTGAAACCTCCCATTTACATAAACTATAACTTTCTCTGTAACTTTCACTGAGTTATCAAAAGGGTATATATATTCATTTATCGGAAACGGCTCTCCGTTTGTGTCATAAAAATCATTAACAGCATCATTTATGACTCTATCCTCTACAGTCTTGGGATCATTTACATACAAATCATTTGGGTACACTCGTAGATTAAGATTAAATCTATCCAGTCTGCCAATTTGGGCTGTCAGTTTGTCCGACAATTTATGTCGAAACTCCACATAACTTGACATTTCTGACCAATTTTTATCTGGGGTCGGCACGTCTAAAGATCGCCCTTCAGTTGCTGTTTTTAATATAACCCGCGCAGTCGCAGACTTTTCTGCTTCTCTTACCTTTGCAACTTCAGAACAATTTCTTATATAATCAAGCTTCTCTTGATAAGTCTTTAAATCTGCAAGTGTTTTATTATTAATTTCATGCCAACTTGGTTTTAACCAAGCTTCTAACTGTTTAAACTCTGGCAATGCTTCTAACTGCTCTAGCGTGGTTGCTTTTGCTGCCAATGCTTCAGAATTAAACTTAGGAGCACTGGGCAGCTTCGTTGACACCCCCGCAGTTGATGTGATTGGTTGAACTCCAGTTGCTCCACCTTCTGTAACGGATGACCCCATCCCTGAGGTAGTTTGCCCCCCAGGCATCTCGGTGCTCACATTACTATCACCTTCACTACTTTCACTGGTGCCGGTACCCGCTCCAGAACCAGAAGCTTCACTACTTTCACTGGTGCCGGTACCCGTTCCAGAACCAGAAGCTTCACTATTTTCACTGCTGCCGGTACCAGCACCAGAACCAGCCCCCCCTCCACATCCAACTAAAAACGTTGTCGTTAATAACAGCATTACATATGTTTTGTCTTTCATTACAGTCCCTTTAATTTATCTATATAATATTAAACCACAAAAAAACCTCCCGAAGGAGGTTTTTTTGTGGATTTTTTTAGAACAGATTTTTTATCCAGTTCTTAAAATCAGACAACCAACCCTCTGGCCAATGTCGATCCACTTGTTTTAATGTTTCAGGATCAAACGTCAACCCCAACTCTTTTGCTTTTTGATCATTCAACACACGATTGGGCTCGCTCACCGTAATCATTGGGATATTAGCCACCGATTCTCCCTTTAACAAACGAATCACCATCAATGCCGTAACACGTCCAACTTCATGTTGATTCACGCCATATGACGCCAACGCACCATACTTTATTAACGCCGTATCACTTGTGAATACTGGAATCTTACGCTTATCTCCTTCACGAATTAAATCACCAAATTCAGACGCCACTGTGTTGTCATTACTTGAAAAGAACGCATCAACTTTGCTCATCTTGCCAGCAACGATCTCAACTTCTTTTGGATCGTTAACAACACCATGGACTACTTCTAATCCTAATTTTGCAGCCGCTGCTTGAACATCATGCAATATATGTACAGAGTTCGCCTCTGCTGGGTTATAGAAAAAACCTATCGTTTTCATCTTTGGATAAATCGTATGAAAAAACTTTAACTGAGGATACGCAGACACAAAGTTAGAAACTCCAGTTACTCGCCCCTCTGGCTTCTCAGCATACTTCATTAAGCCTGCACCAACGGGATCAGTGACAGAACTAAATACCAAATATGACTCAGCAGACATATTCTTCTTTACGCTTTGAGCAATACTTGTACCAATCGCAACGTGGATTTTATTCAATTTCTTCGCTTTCGAATCTTCCAGACCTTGAACACTAATTAGATTTCCACCATCGCTTTCAATATCGACGTCTACTGTTTTACCAGGAACAAATCCTTGTGCTTTTAATTCCTTGATCATACCAACACGGGTTTCATCAATCGCAGGATGGGTGGGCACATTAACTGCGTACCAGACGGGTCCATATACAAATGCCCACAAGGTTCCCAGCAGACCCAACGTACAGACTCCCGTTGATAAAGCAATTTTTCTTATTCGTTTCATTTTTAGTTGCTCCTTATTGATTATCGTGACACTGCATCACGAATTAACTTAACGGATTCTTTTAATCCATACAGAGCAAAAAAAGATCCCATCCGTGGACCTTGCTCCTGCCCTAATAACACTTCATATAATACTTTAAACCAAGCCTTCAGATCTTCAAAGGGGTATTTTTTACCGATCTCATACACCTGATACTGAATATCTTCAGCCGTCGATTCAGCAGGCATGCTTTCCAAGGTATTTGCTAATTCATTTAATACATCAACCTCAAAATCCACTGCATTACGGTATTGCTTTGCGGGCACAATAAAGTCTTTATAATATTGAATCGCATACGCCATTAAACGATCTGTAAACGGTGCTTTTTCTGGAGTCAACTCTTTATTATAACGCGTTAAGAATTGCCACAGAACTGCCTTGTCTTCCGTATTACATACACCAGCTAAGTTTAACAACATGTTAAAACTTGGACCATTTTCTGGTTTTGGTGGATTTCCGGCGTAAATATGCCACACTGGATTATCAACTCGTTCTTCTGCTGATTGCCCTTGATACTTCTCAATCCAAGTTAAGTAATCATCCACCTGACGTGGGATCACATCAAAGTGTAATTTCTTTGCACTCTTCGGGGATTGAAACATATACAAAGCCAAACTTTCATGGGGCGCATACGTTAACCAATCTTCCATGGTTAATCCGTTACCCTTTGACTTTGAAATCTTTTGACCTTCACCGTCCAAAAACAATTCGTAATTAAACCCTTCAGGTGCTTGACCGCCTAATACGCGTACAATTTTAGAGGCTAATTTTACAGAATCAATTAAGTCTTTACCAGCCATCTCATAATCTACATCTAAGGCTGACCAGCGCATTGCCCAGTCAACTTTCCATTGTAACTTGCACGCTCCGCCAAATATAGACACCTCAACTTTTTCATTCGTCTCTGGATCTAAATATACGATCGTTCCCTTGGATGAATTCCGCTCAATCATGGGAACTTGCAACACAACACCAGTACGAGTACACACAGGTAAAAATGGACTATACGTTGCTTGACGTTCCGCCCCTAATGACGGCAACATAATCTCCATGATCGCATCATAATTATTCAACACGGCCTGTAATTTTTCATCAAACAATCCGTTCGTATAATAATGTGTTGAACTTTGGAATTCGTATTGAAATCCAAATGAATCCAAGAATGATTGTAACATCGCATTGTTATGCTCACCAAAACTGTTAAACTTTTCAAAAGGATCTGGCACCTTTGTAAGCGGTTTTCCTAAGTGTTTGGCAACTAACTCTTTATTAGGAATATTATCTGGAACTTTACGTAATCCATCCATATCATCCGAAAATGAAAATAGCTTTGTCGGAATATCTGATAATTGCTCAAACGCATGACGAACCATGGTTGTACGAGCAACCTCTCCAAATGTTCCAATGTGCGGTAATCCCGAAGGCCCATATCCTGTTTCAAACAAGACATATCCCTTTTTAGGTGGTGCCTGACGATAGCGTTCTACTAACTTTTGCGCTTCGATAAACGGCCATGACCGACCTATAATTTGACTCATTATATTTCCTTCCTAATTCATTAAGTTATTGCCAACTGCATTAAGGTATGTTTATACAGAAATTGCAATATTTTTTTGAGAATAACAATGAATTACGAATCTTTTTTAGTTTGGAAACGAATAATACTCTTAAGTCTGTTTATTATTGCAGGAATTATCACACTCATTCTATATGCGATGCAAAATCACCTATTTCAAAAAATCAGAGCATTTTTTATGAAATCTCCCTCTTCAGAAGCTCCTGAAAAAAAATACTGATCCAGTTGATACAACGATTCTAGATATAGCTAGATTAATTTAATTTGGGTACAGGAACGAGGCGAGACATGTACTAAAACGTACATTAGCGACCAAGTGACGCATACCCAGATTATAAGAAGTCAGCTATAATAGCCTCTACTACTATCAAGACCTCAAACGCGATAAAAGCCTAATCAATTGGATTCATAGCTGCATCACACTTTTTAAAGACAATGAATGTGTTGAATTGAATGAACTTAAACAAAGCCTAGACGAGGGAAAACATCAAGCCAACAAGCTAAATCGACCCGACATAGCAACAGTCATTTTTAACTTTGAAAATGATCTTATCGAATTAGAATACGATTGCAACGGAGTGTTACCTAATGATCGTCTATACGCACTTATTGCTGATTTAGAATTTAATCTGAATATTCAGCTGTATAAACCGGATCAATTCTTAAATCGTATAAAACAGGTGTTTCCAAACTTTTTAGACGTTGCAAAATCAAATTCATTGTATCAGCCATCACGTCACGAAACGTCAGCTTTTGCTGTCTTTATTATTGAAAGTTTTCATCAACACAAACAGGTTCAACTGCAACAAGCCTTTGAATTAATTGAATCATTACTGATCGAACAACAAACGCTTGCAAAACGAGCTTTGATTATAGATTTTTTAATTGAGCTTATTCGACTATCCGACGAAGGGGTCTTTCACTATCTCCCTCTATATATACAAACTCAAACGAAAATTATTTTTGATAACTTAAGGGAAGATTGGTATTATAAATATGATAAAGAGTATGAAAATTAACCTATCCAACACACTCTATTTATAAATGAACTACTCGGCTGCAAACTAGCCCGTGTTACGGGATTTTTTCTGCGGATCGAACTGCTTAACATGTGTGGATTTATGTGTCGACATCCATCTCGGGAATGCCCTCCCAACTTTTTCGCCCAGCTTTATAAGCAATAGTACCCCGGCAACGTCGGATTACATCTATCTAGCAGCAGAATACTTACCCTTTAGATAATTTTCGAACGTTAGAATTCTTGTATCCACCCCCGCATCTATGCGCCAGGTGGTATCTCCCCTCATCAAATCGCTCTGCAATATACCCTTCGTTGAAGCAAATGAGGTGTTCAAGTTATTGATGCTGAAGTCAGTCCGTTTTATAACGTGTACCCAGAACACATCGAATCTAACTTAATCAACAACAATTCTCAGGGCGTCCCCCCTCTCTCATTTTTAAAAACACAAACTCTTGACTTTTTTGACACCCAACCTTATATATCAGTTATAGGAGATCCACACATGAAACACACACTTCAATCACTACTAATGACAACTGTACTTACCTTACCCACTGCTTTCGCTTCAGATCAAATATCTCCTTTCTCATATGAATCAACAACTAATGCTCTTGCAACACCCGAATCAAATCCTCAAGTTTCTGTAACAGCTCAGTTTAAGAGCATGCTTACAAAGGATTCATTTGATGAGGTATTGAATGCCACCTTTGCAACAGAGCTTTGGACAAAAAAGATCAGCAAGGATGAGTGTACTGCTCTTGTTGCTCTCATTAACAAACATCCAACATTTACTGACGATCAGAAACATATATTACAAGGCCTATTACCCAACGCAACTTCAGATGCTATTTGCCTTACTGCATCTGAATTCAGTAATCTTGGATCTATCTCTCCTGCAGAATCCGCTGAACGTGCTAAGCATCATGAAAGAGCCGCAGCACTCTATGAAAAATCTGCAGATTATCCGGATGCAGCTCCATCTTATATTCAATTGATAGCTGATGTATTAAGCAGTTTTGGATCAGACTATCATGATAGAGCTGCAGCACTCTATGAAAAATCGGCTGATCATCAGGACGTAACTCCATTTTATATTCGATTGGCAGCAGATGTATTAAGCCTTCTTGGATCCGATTATCATGACAGAGCCGCAGTACTCTATGAAAAATCTGCAGATTATCCGGCTGCACCATCAAAAGATATTCGAAAGGCTGCAGGTGGATTAAAAACTCTTGGATCTGCATATCACGGCAGAGCAGATGCGTTACTTAGTCGACGATTACCCAGATAGGTATAAATTTGTCTTGACACTTCAAAATCACTTTATATACTAATAACTAGAATTGCGAAA
>DITM01000023.1 GCA_002422845.1 Candidatus Paracaedibacteraceae bacterium UBA6184 | reverse complement strand
ACCGTTATCTGGTACAGCCCCTAAAAAAGTAAACCACTTTAATAACCGTGAGTCTTTGCGCCTCGAATTAATATTCTTCGGCACGCTGATTCACTAAAAAGGAACAAAACACTACTTACACACGAAATCATCTCAATTTCATCTCTCACCCTTACCCCTCCCACGCCCGTAATGGGTCAAAATTCCCCCTCATGTTGCTTAATAACATGTCTCACGCCACATCGGATCTAACTTATCGGATGCTCAACCGCATAACAATGGCATCGTGATATGATCCATTGGGTTGACGATAATATTGTTTGCGCTGTCCGACAGTTTCAAATCCAAATTTCTTATACAGTCCTTGTGCGGCTAAGTTATGCGTATCGACCTCTAGAAAAGCCGCCACCACTCCAAGAACTTTCAAATCTTTTAAACTGTGCTTAACCAAATCTGTTGCAATACCTTTTTTGTGGTATTGAGGATTGACGGCACACATTAAAATTTCACTTTCATCCAGAATGGTTGATATCACAATAAATCCAACACCCTCGCCTTCAATAAATGCACCATAGACTCTATTGGCCGAATTTTCAAAAATTGTATCCAGTTCTTTCCAGGGAGAATCAAAATTCGATGTTAGAATATCCAAGCACCAAGAGATGTGGTTGAGATCAAGCCTTTGAATATTAAGCATCTCGCTTAGGATGATTGATATTGGCTGAACGTACATATAAGGGTTGAAGATCTTCGCTTGCTGTATCGTTTGATGCACTCAAAACACCTTCCAACGTTAATAATGTTGTAACACATGGGATATTTTCAAGCATCGATTTAGATGATGGATCCGTGACAACAGTCCCCGATCCTATAACCGAAATAAGCTCTTTTAAAGGTAAGGATCTTGGCGGTGTTTCAACAAAAAGCTTGCCGTCTTTACATGAAAAACTCTGATGATAAAACTCGCCACATTTTGTATCAAGCACCGCATGAATATCTGATGTATTAACAATGTGATGAGACATCGCTGAATGCGCCAACGCCGAAAGCGTATTGACAGTCATTACTGGAATATTTAAAGCTGTCCGCAAGCCTGCTGCCGTTGCTAAGCCCACCCGAATCCCTGTAAACGACCCGGGTCCTTTAGTCGTAACAATCTGTGTTAAGTCTTGGAACTGCGCGTTAGCTTTGCTCAATACGCCTTGAATCGTTGGAACAAGAAACTCTGTATGTGAATAAGGAGTGCTGTTTGTGACACTTTGGATTAACGAACTATTTAAGTGAAATACTCCAACCGAAAACCCTTCGATTGAGGCGTCAAAAACTAAAATCATTTTGTACTCAAAAGTGAACCCAAAGGTTCCCCTCCACATAAATGCATATGAAAGTGAGGTACCTCTTGTCCAGAATGTGGGCCATGATTGGTAAGCAATCGATATCCAGTGATATCTAATCCTAAAGACGCCGCAACCTTTCCAATCATGCGGTTAAACGAAATCAATTCCTCTGATGAGGCTTTTTGTGAGAAATCTTGAAATGAGATATAAGATTTTTTAGGAATGATCAATACGTGAACCTTTGCTTTTGGAAAGGCGTCATGAAATACCAAGGTATGTTCATCTTCGCTAAGTTTGTTTGCAGGAATCTCGCCACGTAGAATTTTTGCAAACACATTTTGATCATTGTATTGAACAAACATGGTTAAGCCTTAACGTCTTCATTCATCACTAACATTAATACACTATCCAGATCAACCTGTTCACACAACCCTAAATTGACTGGGTTTTGTGCCGTTAATGTCTGATAATTTTTATACGATTTGTTTCGAATCGATGCAACAGTACTTTTGGTGGTATGTAATAATTTTGATACAACACTGTCCGTTAGTTCCGGGTGATGTTTTATCATCCACAAAATCCCATTTGGGCGATCTTGCCGCTTGACTCGGGAAACCTGTTTGGATGCCTTTTGTCTTAACTGTTCTGCAGCGACTTCTGTAATGTGTAATCGCGCTGTCGAATCTTGTTCGCACCTGACAATTTCTTGTCGTGTAAGTTGAGAATGCGCAATGGGATCAAAGGGCGTAACCTTGCCCGTAGAATCATCAGCAATCGATTGCACCTCCAAAATATGAAGACCGCAAAATTCAGCAATTTGTTCAAATGTTAACGTCGTATTATCAACTAACCAAGCTGTAGTGGATTTTGGCATAAGCGGCATCATGATATTGGAAACTCCTTTGTTGCTTCTATTATAGTGTATGCGTTATTTGTAATGGAAGCAATATAGTTTCGAAGAGTACAGTTGTTATTGTAAAACCAATTGATTATAGTACCTTTATGTTTTGTATGTGAGGCACTTTATGCACCCAAACCCTAATACCTTATTTCCTATACCCAGTTCTGAACGAACATGTTTTTTAAAGAACATTATTAAGAATCCAAATATTATTGTTGGAGATTATACGTATTACGACGATCCGGAAGACATTCATAATTTTGAAAAGAATGTTTTGTATCACTTTGATTTTATTGGCGATCAGCTCATTATCGGAAAGTTCTGCCAAATTGCAGCGGGCGTTCGTTTCATTATGAATGGAGGAAATCATTATCTGGGTGGATACTCTTCGTTCCCATTTATCATATTTAAATCTGCGTGGCCTCACGTTCCTTTTTCCCCTAACAGCAAAGGGGATACTGTTATAGGAAATGACGTATGGTTTGGAAACTCTGTAACGATTATGCCTGGCATAAAGATCGGAGATGGCGCCATCATTGGCACCAATTCCGTGGTTACCAAAGATGTAGAACCCTATTCAATTATTGGGGGCAACCCCGCCCAACTGATTCGCAAACGCTTTGATGATACCACCATAGACTTTTTGCTTGATCTAAAATGGTGGGATTGGCCAATTGAAACAATTGCGAAAAATGTTCTGCACATTATGAACGCAGATCAAGATTCTTTATCAAAAGTGAATATAGAGGTTAGCTAATGATGAACATATTAAAATCATGCCTTAATGGCAGTTATAGCTTCACACAAACTAGTAAAAACAGTAAAAATGGAAATATTTTCAGCACAGGCATATCTGTTTTTGAGCCGATAAGTACTGAAAAGGTTCGCCACACGAAAAAAGGAAGCTATATATTAAACGGTCAGGAGCAAGAGTTCTTTCAAGTTCGTTATTTTGTATTTAAACAAGGTCGTGTGATTATGGAAAAATATGAAGAATCCCTATTACACGAATTTATGATCCCAGATAACGATCCAAGCTTTCCGATAACTTTACATCATTCGCACCACTGCAACGATGATATATATAACATAACATTAAAAATATTATCCCCTGATGAATTTCAAACGGAATATAGGATTAAGGGCCCCAAAAAGAACGAAATTATTCAATCTCAATATACTCGAATACATCAATAAAATTGTCAAACAACCGTTTGAAATAGAACTGCCCGCAATTAACCCAGCATTAATAAAGGTTGATATTTTTTAAATTTGATTTTCGCCCCCAGCCCTATCACCCTTCGTGAACTCAGAGTGGGGGGACAACGCCCATCTTACGAATCGGAGAAATTATAGACGAAGCCTTCCGTCATTTCCTCGCGAAACTAATGGCTAATATAACACCCTGTACGAACGTTCAAGTACTAATATGTACACGTAAAACATTGACGAAAGAAAGGTTTTTATGATAACCCCGCACATCATGCTCGAGAAGCTATCCCCATTTCAAATAACAGAAGGTATATAAAAATGAGCCCAACACAACACATTGAAATTTTTCCTTACACCATTAAGTGGCCGGCACTGTTCGAGGCGGAGTCTAGTCGTATTAGAAATACCCTGGGCGATACATGTCATCAAATTTATCACATCGGATCCACATCTGTACCTGGATTAAGCGCCAAAGAAAACATAGACATATTGTGTGTAGTAAGCAATTTATCCAATAGCCTGGCGTTACAAGAGCTGGACTATGTTTTTAAGGGCGAAATTAATGTGCCTCTTAGATATTATCTTTCTAAAAACACACCAACCTTGAAAGTTAATTTGCATGTAGTTGAACCCGAACATGGATTTATTAACCTGAATTTATGCTTTAGAGATTATTTACGTGGCAATGAAAAAGCGCGGATAGACTATGAGGCACTAAAGCATCGCTTGGTTCAAGACCCCATAAATTTTGAGCGGGTTAGCGGAGGGTTTCCCAGATATACCCTGGAGAAAGATGTCTTCATCAAGTCAACGTTAAGCGCAGCTGGGTTTGATGGGATATCCGTTAATTTTTGTACTCACCATCTTGAATGGGCAGCCTACCACCGCATTCGCGCTGAGCAGCTATTTGTTCCCGCTGGCATAGCCTATGATCCAAATCACCCAACATTATCAGCAGACAACCACTATCATTGCGTCCTATACAAAGGCACGACAATTGTATGTGTCGCGCAAGTTGAAATGCTAGAGGATGAGATTGCGGTATTACGATCGATTGCAACGGATACGCCGCACCAACGACAAGGATATGCTTCTTATATGTTGAATCTTATCGAACGGTGGTTGCACAATCATGGCATCAAAATCATCAAAACACATGCAGAGTTAACGGCCGAACCATTTTATAGAAAACGTGGATATACTGATATGACCTTTGATGATGTTTCAATTTCGGACACTGTTATTGATCTTGGGAAAATGCTCTAAAAATATATCAAACTATTCTGGACGCTCATTAAAATTAGAGTCCAGTTTATTCAGGGCTAGTATATATTTGAATCACAGAGATCGAATATCTGTTTTAAAGGTGCATATTTGGGGGCAGACAAGCCCCTTTTACGCAAAATACAAATCAATAAATCGCTTGTAAATGCGCGTCAACACTTCCAGATCTTTTAATGAAACGCGTTCATCTACTTTGTGTGCAAGACTGTTTATAAGACCGAATTCAACAACGGGGGCAATATCTTTGATAAATCGCGCATCCGACGTCCCTCCACTTGTAGAATATTCTGGCGAACTTCCTGTTTCTTCCTGAATTGCTTGACTCAGCTTGTCCATGGATGGGTGAGCGCTTGTTAGAAACGGCTCTGACCCCTTCGGAAAATCTAACGTATAAGGAACGTCTACTGCGTTCAGTGTGCTTTGTATGTGCTCTATTAAAGATAGTCTTGTAAAGTTTGGATTAAACCGAATATTGAATTTCGCACGTATGGATTCTGGAATAACGTTGCTCGCAGCATTGCCCACATCTATAGACGTGATTTCAAGATTCGATGGCTGAAAACGATCATACCCTGTATCTAAGGCAGCGGCATTCAACGCTGTTAGAAGCTTAAGCATGTTTGGAATGGGGTTATATGCCTTGTGGGGATATGCTACATGTCCTTGAATACCCGTAACGGTTAATATCCCGCTGAATGATCCACGACGCCCTACTTTAATTGTATCGCCTATGAGTTTATCGCTCGTAGGTTCTCCCACGATGCAAAAGTCGATAACTTCATTGTGCTCTTTTAACCATTCAATGACTTTAACGGTTCCGTGAGTTGCAGCCCCCTCTTCGTCACCTGTAATCAGCAAGCTAATCGAGCCTTTGTGGTCAGAGTTTTTAACAGCAGAAATAAAGGCAGCAATGGCTCCTTTCATGTCAACAGCTCCGCGCCCCCATATGGCTCCGTCATGAATATTCGCAGCAAAAGGCGGGTGCGACCAAGAACTTTCAACGCCACTTGGAACGACGTCCACATGTCCTGCAAAACATAGATTTGGTGAATCAGTTCCGCGACGGGCATATAAATTGTGAACCACAGAACCGTCCTCATTTGTATACGGCAAAAGATGACAGCAAAACCCCAAAGAATCCAAGGTTTGAACTAAAAAATCCATAATCCCATCGTCTTGAGGTGTTGTCGATTGAAAGCGAATAAGCTTTTGGCACAGATCAATTAAATTCAACATGCGTGTGATCTCCTTGAAACACTTTATGAATGTAGCCCATAATTAACACAGATTTCAATCCTCTTGTGTGTGAGGTTAATTCAAGACTGTTCATAGTCTGCTTATCCCCAAGGGGCATTGTGGGGCGAGGCGCGCGGTAGAACACGTAATGTTATTTATGCGAGTATGTTAGAAAAAAGAAAACTGCCCCTAAGAATGCAGAAACAATGAAAAACAAGAAACACACATCCCATCCATAATGATGAGATATATGACCGATAACAACACCTGAAAAGATTGAGCTGGCTAAATATCCGAATGTTCCAGTTAATCCAACAGCACTGCTGACGGCCTTTTTAGAAACAACATCCGCCGCCAGGACTCCTGTAATGACCTGAGACCCATATACGAAAAAGCCCACAAAGAATGTGCTGACCGTTAATGCGTACAAATGCTGCCCTGAGGTTGTCCAGAAATATATAAGAAACAGGATCAGCGCCCCCATATATAAGGTACCGATTAATCCCCGACGATGCGCAAACCATCGATCAGAAATATATCCTGCCGCAACACCTCCAATAGCACCGGCAATCTCAAAGCCTGCCGTTACCCAACCGGCTTGAATTAAGGTTACGCCTTTGACTTCTTTCAAGAACATAGGTGCCCAAAAGAAAAACCCCATGCGCACAATATATAGAAAGAATGTTGAAAGACAGACGTACCACACATATTTGTTAGGTAATAGATGCGTCATAAAAATTTCTTTTGGGGAAAGGACTGAGGGGTCGCTATCATTCTTTTCATCAACAATCGCTGGAAAGCCTTCGTCTTCTGGACGATTGCTAATGGCTTTGAATACAAATATACCACCTAACAGTACGATGATGCCGGGGATGATAAAAATTGATCTCCACCCGTAATATGTCATTAGGTAGGGCCCGCCAGCCAAGACGATAACTGAGCCCACTTGGTGAGATACGTTCGTCATTCCCCATTTTGATCCAAGTTCCGATGAGGGGTACCATCTCGTGATAAGTTTTGCGACAGGAGGCCACCCCATGGACTGAAACCAGGCGCTTATTGCGGCAAGAACAACAAATCCAAATACCATAGGCCATGTTGCAAATAAGATACTGACAACAGCGCTGCCAATTAAGCCAATTGTAAAGATAAGCTTTGCGCTGCCACGATCTGTTACAAATCCATTTACAAATTTTCCGATGCCGTAAACTATAGAAAAGCTTGTGAAAATCCATCCGATGTGTTGTTTAGTGAATCCTTCACTATTTTCTAACATGGGCATTGCGATGGATAAGTTTTGGCGGGTTAGATAAAACAATGCATATCCCAATATCATCGTTATCAGGATACGCCATTGCCAATATTTTAAAGAATGCTGCTTTTTTCGTTTCATTTTTTTAACACCACATTCTTATCAGCTTTAATAGGTTTGTCCAGTGATAAATAATGTTAACTGCAAATGCAACAAAATGAAAGCTTAAGAATTAAGTGTGACGATATCTTTCAGATATTTAATCACTCGATCATAAAGCCAATCAAAGCCTGTATTATTTAAATCTTTAAAGTCTCCAAGAGATCTACCCAAGAATCGCCACGACATGGGCTTTCCTTTACCATTGGGTATTGCTGGGTTTTCAACACCGTTTTCAATCCAACTGACCAGATCTTCTAAAGGAACCCATGCAAATTCAGTTTTTTCAAAAAATGGACTAGCTTTTACTTTCTTGCGCACGGTTGATATTGATTTGTTTATATCAGCAATGAATTGATACCGAACTGGCAGCAAGCAAGTAAGATATTTGTTATTTGCTGCATAAAACCAAGGAACCACATTTTGAGTTAAGGGTTGTGTCGCCAATGTTTCTAGCTGAGTTTTACTTGCTGTCGCTCTGTTTAGTGGTGTGTTTGTTAGATCTTCCCAAAATGCTAAGCATGTTTCTTCATTAAATTCACGAACCGCCGTATGCTCTCTGGAAATATCTGTAGAGTCTCCGGAACCACCGAAGTCAGAAAACCCTTTAACATTGCCTTGTTCATACCCCAAAAGTGCAACGGCTTTGCCCGTTACTGGATCAATTGCAATCGGCAGAACGCCAGCAGATGGATTTTTTCCAGAATTAGTCTTTAAAGGTGCGCTAGCAGGTACCACATTTTTTAGCGGAGCTGGCATTTGAGGCGCTTCGGATTTGGAAATTACAGTCTTTGGTGTTGGAGCTTTTTGTACAACAACCCGTCGATTTATTACGACTTCCGACAATTGAAAATATCCAACATTGATGGGGTCAATAGCTTCTGCTTGGACGCTTACACCTGTAAACGAACTTATTAATCCGACAACAATAATAAAAATAGATCTGTTCATAGTGTATTTGCATCCTTAAATATTACCATATATATGGTACCAAATTCTTAGTTGTCAAGAAAGGATGTTGGACAAATAGCAACGCTATGATAAAGTAGCTCATAATTATTAACCAGGTGTTACAGAGCGATGAAAATTGCAATAGCCAAAGAACGTAGGCCTTTTGAAAATCGAGTTGCGGCGACCCCAGAAACAGTAAAGAAATTTATTGCGATGGGCGCTGCGGTTGTTGTGGAAAAAGGAGCCGGCGAAAATATTAGTGTTTCAGACAAAGATTATCAAGATGTTGGAGCAAAGATCGGGAAAGACGTTGCAAGTACGTTTGAAAACGCAGATCTGATCTTAAAAATTCAACGCCCCTTCTTGCCGACAGAAGGCAAGCACAACGAATTACAATATATGAAAAAAGGCGCCATTGTGTGTGCCCATATGAACATATTAAATGTGCCAGAACAAATTAAAGCCTATCGCGAACATGGCGTTACGGCGGCTGCATTAGAAATGATCCCTAGAATTACACGCGCTCAAAGCATGGACATTCTATCGTCTCAAAGCAACTTGGCAGGATACCGCGCGGTCATTGAAGCGGCTCATGAATACGATCGTGGATTTCCAATGATGATGACGGCGGCAGGTACCGTTGCTCCGGCAAGAGCTTTAATATTGGGTGCTGGTGTTGCTGGGTTACAGGCCATTGCTACCGCTCGACGCATGGGCGCAATTGTATTTGCATTTGACGTGCGCGCCGCTGCAAAGGAACAAGTCGAAAGCCTGGGCGCTAAGTTCATCGAGGTTGATTCTGGTGAAAAGGGTGATACCGCTTCTGGATATGCTCGAGAGATGAGCGCTGATTACCAGCAGAGACAAGCCGCCCGTATTGCAGAAGCCTTGGAAAAAAGCGATATCGTAATTACGACAGCATTAATTCCTGGAAAACCTGCCCCTAAGCTGATTACATCTGATATGTTGCGTCGCATGAAGCCGGGTTCAGTCATTGTCGATATGGGAGTTGAAAATGGTGGCAACTGCGAACGTAGCGTTCCCGGAGAAGTCGCAACCGTTGATGGTATTAAGATTGTTGGTCATTTGAATTTGCCCAGTCGAATCGCAAAAGATGCATCTGCTTTGTTTGCAAAAAATGTGCTTAATTTTGCAGGATTAATTATTAAAGACAAAGCAATACATCTTAACTTTGACGACGAAATTATTCAGAACAGCATTTTGACCTTTGAAGGTAAAGTCGTGCATTCATTATTTAAAGATCAATAGGATTATCATGAACGATATTTTAAAAGAACGCTTAAAAGATTTAGCGGAGACCTTGCAAGAGGCCGGGTCTAAGGCGGCTGAAATTGCGAATGCAATTGGTCAAACAAATGTTGAAAGCTCAACAATTATTGGGGTAAGTCCTTTCATTATGGGATTAACTGCCTTTGTGTTGGCAATTTTTGTTGGGTACTATGTCGTATGGAAAGTAACGCCAGCGTTGCATTCTCCATTAATGTCGGTAACAAATGCTATTTCCAGCGTCATTATTATTGGTGCGTTGATTGCTGCAGGTCAAGACTTAAGCGGAACAGCGAAGATCGCCGGATTCATTGCGATTGTCCTAGCATCTATTAACATTTTCGGGGGCTTTGTAGTGACCCGACGCATGTTAGAAATGTTTGATGGCAAAAAGAAGGGGAACAATTAAATGTGTGCAAATTCTGAAGCTTTCTTATATTTAGTCGCATCGATTTGTTTTATCATGTCATTGCAGGGATTGTCGTCCGCAAAGACCGCTAAACGAGGTAATCTGTACGGTATGGTCGGTATGGCGATTGCCATTGGAACTGCTCTTTTAGGGTCTGGAATCAATTCATACGGTTATATTATTGGTGGAATTGTGATTGGTGGGGTCATCGGTACATTTATCGCGCGCACCATTCAAATGACCGCGCTGCCTCAATTAGTAGCAGCATTTCATAGCCTTGTGGGATTGGCGGCTGTGTTTGTGGCTTATGCTGCGTATCAAGCCCCTGAAGCCTATAAAATCGGGACGATTGGTAGTATTTATCGATCCAGCCTGATTGAAATGGTGTTAGGAACGATTATTGGTGCGATAACATTTACAGGATCGATTGTTGCATTCGGAAAACTTCAAGGCCTAATTAGGGGAAAACCACTTTCGTTTGCGGGTCAACACTTGGTAAACGCAGCACTAGGCGGTGCAATTTTCTTGATGGCAGCGATCTTTGTTTTCACAGAGTCCCATATGATTTTCTGGGGTATTGTGGCACTATCCTTTGTATTGGGATTCATGTTAATTCTGCCAATTGGTGGTGCTGATATGCCGGTGATTGTGTCGATGTTGAACTCATATTCCGGATGGGCAGCAGCAGGCATTGGATTTACGTTACATAACAACCTGTTGATTATTACAGGAGCCTTGGTTGGATCATCGGGAGCTATCTTAAGTTATATTATGTGCAAGGGGATGAATCGATCTTTCTTTAACGTAATCTTGGGCGGATTTGGAAACGATGGCACCGCAGGGTCGTCTGGACAAAAAGCCATTGAAGATCGCCCAGTAAAATCTGGTAGCCCTGAAGATGCGGCCTTTATTATGGCTCAGGCTCAGAATGTAATTATTGTTCCAGGATATGGAATGGCCGTTGCACAAGCTCAACATGCATTAAAAGAAATGGGCGATCAATTAAAGAAAATGGGCGCAACTGTAAAATATGCGATCCATCCCGTTGCGGGACGTATGCCCGGTCATATGAACGTATTGTTGGCAGAAGCAAATGTACCTTATGAAGATGTGTTTGAATTGGAAGACATCAACAATGACTTTGCAAATTGTGATGTAGCCTTTGTAATTGGAGCCAACGATGTTACAAACCCCGCAGCAAAAACAGATCCAACAAGCGCAATTTACGGCATGCCGATTTTAGAAGTTGAAAAAGCACGGACTGTTTTGTTTGTGAAACGATCCATGGCATCAGGATATGCCGGGGTTGATAACGAACTGTTTTTCAGACCAAATACAATGATGCTGTTTGGCGATGCCAAAAAGGTGTCTGAAGAATTATCAAAAGCATTACACAACGCATAAATTAGGAGATTTAGATATGTTACACATTGCACCGTTACCTTATGAAAAAAAAGCTTTGGCGCCCTTTATTAGCGAAAACACATTAAATTTTCACTATGACAAACATCACATGGGATATTTAAATAATTTAAATAAATTGATTGAGGGTACTGATTTTGCGACAGCAACGTTAGAAAAAATTATCACTGAATCGCACGGTAAGTCTGATAAAGTTGGGATGTTTAACAATGCCGCACAAGTTTGGAATCATACATTTTATTGGCATAGCATGAAGCAAAATGGTGGTGGAAAACCAACAGGTGCATTGCTTAAAAAGATTAATGAGACTTGGGAAGATTTCGACGCATTTGCCACTGCATTTAAAGACGCCGGGATGACTCAATTCGGAAGTGGTTGGGTGTGGCTGATATTAAAAGATGGTGCGTTGAGCATTATGAAAACAAGCAATGCGGATTTACCATTGGTTCATGGTGCTGTAGCATTATTGACCTGTGATGTGTGGGAGCATGCCTATTATTTAGATTATCAAAATCGTCGGGTCGATTACATCGGAGAGTTTCTAGCACACCTTGCAAACTGGGATTTTGCTGCTGAAAATTACGAATCGAATATATAGATTCTTCTAGTTGGAAAAGCCCGCGATTTGCGGGTTTTTTGAACCCACCTTCGGCGCAGGAGGGGTAAGGTTTGAAAATGAAATTGAGATGATTTCTTTTGTGAGTAGTGTTGTGTTCCTTTTTAGTGAACCAGCGTGCCGAAGAATATTAATTCGAGGCGCAAAGACTCACGGTTATTAAAGTGGTTTACTTTTTTAATTA